>NZ_CP075387.1 GCF_023035875.1 Borrelia puertoricensis | reverse complement strand
TATTAAACTCCTATATAATTTTTACTTATCATAATAATAACCCATTATTCAGTAATAAGTAAATCAATAATTATTAAAGATTAAAATTTATTTTTGATTTATCAAAAATGATAATGTTTATGATATTTTTTGTAAATATTTTTGTTAAAAAATAGTTTTTGCTATATAGTTGTTTGTATGAAAAATTTATACAAAAGGAGTTTAATATGACAAATATGACAAAAATAAATAATTCAAGATCAGAGGAAGGGATGCAACAATTTGATTTGTACGGACAAATGGTATTTAAGGGTTTTGAATCTTTTGCATATCAAAGTCAAGAAAATCTTAAAGGTAAACAAAAACAGTTAAGTAAAATAAGTAGAGTTGGACGTAAATTACCAAAAATTGGTAAGAATGAGTGTTTTAAGTTTAATAGTAAGGTTGACTTTAGTGTGCAAAGAGAATCGTTAAAGCGTATGGGAGCTAGTGAAGTTGGAAGCATGTTTATTGGAGCTGATTCTTTAGAGAAATTAATGCGAGAGCGAATACTTAAAGCTATAGGAAGAGAAATACCATTTGAAGATAATTTGAGCATGAGAAAGGGAAAGATATTAGAATCTTTAGGATTTGATGAATTTGTTCGTATGAACGTGGATAATATTAAGGTGTTACATAAAAACAAATATGCAAATGGTGTTGACAAATATAATTACTTTAAAAAAGTTGAGGGCTGTGAGACATTAGTTGGTTCAACAATTGATGGATGGTTTGTAAATAACTCGGGAGAAGCCGAGTTACTTGAGATCAAAATTAGTGATAATTTTTACTTAAAAAATGCAGCTATTGAATACAACAAGACTGGTAATTTTTTAGAAGATAAATATTTCTTCAAGTATTATGTTCAAGTACAAATGCAGCTACTCTGTACAGGTTTAGATAAGGGAAATTTATTTTTTATCATAGGTGGAGAAGCAATAAACTGTGTAATTGATAGAGATGATGATTTTATTAGTTATATAATGACTGAAGTTTCAAGATTAGAGGGCGAAGTTAGTAGTATTGCCCAGTCTTTAAAATTAAAGAGTGATATTGATATTAAAAATATTGATTTAGATGAGCTTAGTGATATTATCAGGGATTTTTTGAAAAATAATTTTTTATATGAAGAGCTATGTGATGTAGATTTCAAGCTTGAATTTTTAGAATTTGTAAAATCAAGTCAACTTGAGATTGATGAAGACGAAATTTTGGATTTAAGTAGACGTTTAGATGAGATTAATGCATTGCAATCTGAAATTGACAAAGTAGAAGAGGAGACTAAAAAGGCTCAGGCGTTAGAGTTGGCTAGGGTAACCAAACCTATTAAAGATAAACTTAAATTTCAAATAGATGATCTTTATCGTAAATTTTCTTTAAATGAACATATAAATTATAACTTTGATGGGAATCGGTTCTCTTTAGATATGAGTAAGAGAGCTATTAAGGATAGGTTTAAGTTTTTAAGCTGTGTTATAGACTTTACTTTTAGTAGTAATTCAAATGAATGGTCTACACCTATTTTAAAAGCTGTTTAAGGGTACCTTTATGAGATTTATGTTTATAACTTTATTTTTAGTAATTACTTACAAGATTTTAAGATTTTTATGTAAGTTTGGTGTGAGAAGTATAAAGAATCTCATTCAAGCTTATTATGCAAGACGAGAATTTTTAGAAAATCTTGAGAGACTTGATTGTGATTTAAGACGTATGGAACTTTTAAGTAGGCTTCATGATAAGGAGAGTTCTGGTGTTTGATATTAACTCATTAAGTATATCTGGTCGTTTAACAAGAAACTGTGAGGTTATTTATACTAGTAATAGTTTTCCTATATTAAAATTTACACTAGCTAATAATAGAGGTGTAAAGAAAAATAACTGTGTTACAAGACAGGCTCAATTTTTTGACTGTGTGATTTTTGGAGCTAGAGCTGAGAGTCTTGCTGCTTTACTTAAACGAGGGGTTCAAGTTGTACTTAGTGGAGCCCTTGATTATTCAAGTTGGAATGATAAGCGTACAGGTGAGGGTAAGAGTAAATACAGTATTTTGGTAAATGATATTTGCGTCTTAAACTCATATGCTAAGACACAAGAGACTAATGATCTTAAGTCTGAAGATGAGTTTTATGAAGATATTCCTTTTTAATATCTATATTTAACTTAAGGGGGTTAGGGGTGGTAGTATCAAAAAGGGACCTTATAGCAAAGATGATTGAAGCTAAATATGATTTTGAAGAAGTTTTATTTTGTAGAAAAGACAGACAAGGAGAGCCTTTATTTGAAAGGTTTTGTAGAGAAGGGCTTACTCTTAAGAATGCTAAGTTATGTTTAGATGTGTTTTTAAGCATTTGCAAAAAGAGTCATGACTTCGCTTTAAGATATGGGATACTTAAGATTAACAAGAGGAGTATATTTGTAGCTAGTTTCTTTAGTATTTCTATATTTATAGATCAAATTCTAAACTTTTATGATAGTAGTGTAGAGTGTCTTCTTGAGGATCCAGACTTAAGTCTTTAATGGAGGTTGAGGATTAGGGATGAGAATAACGCAAAATAATCCAAATTTAGTCTCAGCAGTACGTCAGTGGGGATGTTACTTTTTATCTCTTCATTATTACGTATCAGTTTTTAAAAAGTTGCAGTTTAGTGTTCTTGATATAAATAGAAATTATCATAACTTTGTTAAGTCAGGGTGTATGAGAAGTAATTGTTATATTCTAAATCCATGCGCTGTGCTGAGACGGTTTGATATTAATTCAAGTGTGAGGTGGGAGGGCCCTGCTTACAGATGTTTAGATGGAGAATTTGAGATAAGTGAAGTTAAAATTAAAAATACACCAGGATATCATTTTATAGCAACTAATTTGTCATCTGTGCTTTATGATTCACTGACGCTTAAAGAGCGGGGCGTTGAATATGAGATTACATCAAGGAGAATATTTAAGAAATATTGAAACTACTAAGTAGAGAAGGAAATAAGTACCGCTATAGTGCTGATATTATAAGTCTTTTTCCTAAGCATACTCAGTATATTGAAGGATTTTTTGGTACAGGAGCAGTATTTTTTGCAAAACCATTAGCCCATTATAATATACTTAATGATAATTCTAAATTTATATATAAGTTTTTCTATATCTTAAGACAAGATCCTGAGTTGCTTTACAATCGTGTAAGAGATGCGATTATTTATGACAGCATAATTGATGAGAACAGAGACAAAATTGAGTACATGGTGCTTAGATGTTTATATTCACTTTATGGTTCATCTAGTTCAACTATGAAGTTGGATCGAAGTAATGCTAAGAGATTGTTTTTAGAAAACCTTCAAATTTATAAGTCTAGATTTAAAGAGATGCTTGATAATGCAATATTTACATCACGTGGTATTTTTGATTTTTTAGCTGCACTACCTAATCGAGACAAGGTAAGCTCAACATTTGTATATCTTGACCCTCCATATTCAATTTCTCATGGGAATCTTGCTGATAATCGTGGATGGAATTTAGATTCTCTAGAGAGACTTATTCTAGAGCTTAAGAGATATAACTGGCATTTTGCAATAAGTGAATTTGATGATTTAAGAGTAGTTAAGCTTTTCTTAAAGCATAATCTTTTCATAAACTATGTAGCACGCTCAACTGGTGTAGCTAGTATTTTCAAGCAAACTAAACATGAGGTACTAGCTACTTCATACAAAACTAATAGGTCAAGTATGGATTTAAAGAGTATTCGTTATGCTTGAACGGAAATGTTTAAAATGCAAGCGTAAAGAGAAAGGACTCTAGAAAAGTTTAGAGTCCCTGTTCTCTTTTCATAATGAAATTTTGGTTTAAAGAATATATATATTATAAACTATAATTTTATCAAAAACAAAGGATTAACAAATATTTTTTTTGTAAAAATAAATACCTAAATGTCAAATTAGGTATTTACTGGTGCTTGGTAAAAATCTTGAAGTGGGGGGAGTAGTACCTTAAAAATATTAGCAAAACTTAAAAGTTATTTCAAGCTAGTTTTGATATCTCTGTAAGCCTGTATTTTACTTGCACTTGAGAGACCATAAACATTATCAATCTCAGAAGTAGATGAGTATTTCATAAGCTCTTTAATTTCAAATGAATTATATCCTCTAGACTTTAATGATGCTATAAATATATTACGAAGTATATGCAAAGATTTGCGATGTTTAAATCCTCCCTTAATGAGTAATTCCTTAAACTGTTTTGAAATTTCAGTTATGTTAATTTTATTGTCACGAAATTTAAGTTTACTTTTTTGAAATAGATATGTACGTCTTGTGTCTTTTCCTTTAGATAAAAAGTAGTTTTGATGGGCTTGCATTATAGATTTAAATTCAGATTTACTAATGACTACTTCTCTAATACAGATATTGCTACGCTTTTTAGCTACATTAACGCGAATAGAATAAAATACTTCACCATTACTACACGTCTCTTTATATATGTCAGTAAGTTTTACATTTTGCATCTCAACACCCCTACAACCAGTAATTGAGAGTAAGTGTACAAACCATCCAGATATTGGGTCTTGTTCTTTAAATCTCTCTATACAGCGTTTTACAAGTCTAATTGTCTTGTCATTTAGATAAAATCTTAAAGGAGGGGATAATTTTTTAGTATGTCTAGTTTTGCTTTGACTTTTAATTAAAGTTAATTCTTCACTTAAGCGTTCATTTTGCATTTCTAATTCTTTAATTTTTAAGTTAAGACTGCAGTTAATTAAATGTTTTCCTTTCATGTAATTTCAAAGTTAACTAAACATATTAAAAATATATAAAATTAGTTATAAAAATATTAACAAATACTTATGCGTAGAGTCAATTTTTAAAGGTCTTCATTGTAAGAGAAATATGCTGTGTAGAATACTTGTAATTTAGAGAAAAGTTATTTTAAGGAGAAGCAGCACAAAATATCTAGCATACTTTGTGTTATCTTTAACAAATACTTATAATTTTACTCTACATTTACTTTATTTATCTACTCAGTAGCTTTCAATTTTGCAATGATGGGTTTTTTAGTACAAAATTTAAATTCTCTATTTCTGTTAACTTAAAGTTTACTTTTATAGTTACTCTTACCATTTTTATAACGAGTTTAATTTATTCTTTTTTACACATCTTTATCTAGAATTTTGTTGTCTTATTTTCTTAAATCTTTCTTTTTTAAATCTATCTTATCTTAACTTCCTTATTATTAGAGTTTTATTTAACCACCTGCTCCGTTTGCTCCACACATGCTTTGTAATTGACTGTTTTCACCAACAATATTGTCTAAATTATCATTATTGCCTTTAAAATATTCCTTTACTAAGGTTTTAAAAGTGTTTTTTTGATCATTAGCATTATCACCTGTGCATTTTTCAAGTTCACTCTTTATATGTTCAAGTACATCTTTAACTTTTCTTTCATCTTGTTTTAGAATTTCATTTAGTTTATTATCATCACTTAAAGCATCTTTTAAAAATTCTAAACCTTGCTTTTGACTATCATTTAGCTTTTCTCTTAATGCGTCTTCAGGTGTTTTTTCTACTTGTTCTCTTTCATTGCTTAAGTCTCTTTTGCTTCTACTCTTAGGTGTAGCATTTCCATGCTCATATTCACAACTACTAATTAGTAATAATAAAATCAAAATAAAATTAATTTTATTCATATAAATCCCCTTATCTTGTTTGTTTTAAAAATATATCTCTATTTATCTTCTTAATGTACATGTACGTATAAGTATTAATTGTTTTTGTAAAATTTATTGTTTTGTTATAAATTTTATGTTAAATATATTTTTGTTAACCTATTAGTTAACTTATATTAAAAGGTATGAATAGGGTAAAGAAATCGTTTGATGATTATGTTGTGTATTTTAGAGAAGGGAAGCTTAATGACGCAGGGATAGCAAAAGAGCTTGGAGTTAGTCGTGTTAATGTAGGAAAGATGAGACGCAAATGGGAAGCGCTTAAAGATGATCCTGAGTATATTACTGGTGCTGCTAAGCTTACTATTCGTGAAGATACTTTAAATAATATATTATTTCATGCATCACAAAGTACAGCCCAGGCGCGTGATCTTAAAAGTCAGTTTAGTATGGCTAAAAGTATGTTGGGACTAGAATTTATAAATTCATTTAGTCGTTATTTAGAGTTAGAACTTAAAACTCATAATTACAAAATAGAAGAACTCGAGTCTCAAATTAGCAATCTTTATAAGAAGACTTTAAGTAAAAAAGTTGCACATTCAGAAGAAGAGAGTCGTGAGCTTGAAGAGTTAAAACTTAGACTCGATGAGCTTAAAAGGGATCTCGAACTTAAGAAGATGTCACTATGTTACAAGACAATGCTAAAGCTTAAAGCTACTGATACAGATGTGCGCTCTAAATTACAAATTTAAAGGATATGGTAATGGATATATATAAGCTGCCTATATTTAAAGAAATGCAGCGAGAGTACAAGCGTGATTTTGGTATTGATATAATGGATTTTATTAAGCCTAAAGCATTGGAGGTTGATTTTAAAGGGTTTGAAAGTAAATATTTAACTAAAAAACAACTTAAAGTAGTACGTAATATCGAGAAGAATAAGCAAAGTAAAATTATCCTATCAGGTGGGATTGCTAGCGGTAAAACATTTCTAGCATGTTATCTATTCTTAAAAATGTTGCTTACAAATAGGAATGTGTATAAAAGAAATACTAATAATTTTATAATAGGAAATTCACAAAAATCATTAGAGGTTAATGTTATGAGTGAGTTAGAAGATATTGCTAGTATGCTTAAAATACCCTTTAGGCCAAAATTTTCTAATACATCATATTTTGAAATAGACTCACTAAGAGTTAATTTGTATGGTGGTGATAGGGCAAGTGATTTTGAGCGGTTTAGAGGTTCTAATTCAGCGCTTATTTACGTTAATGAAGCAACTACACTGCATAAAGAAACATTAATAGAATGTTTAAAAAGGCTTAGAGTAGGAATGCAGGCAATTATATTTGATACCAATCCTGACAGCCCGGAGCATTTCTTTAAGCTTGATTATATTGATAATACAAAAATTTACTCTACATATAACTTTACAACATATGATAATGAATTAATGTCAAAAGATTTTATTAAAACCCAAGAAGAGATTTACAAGGACATTCCAACATATAAGGCAAGGGTTCTACTTGGAGAATGGGTCTCGTCCTGTGATGCGATATTTACCAATGTTAATCTTACAAGTAAGCATGAATTTATATCCCCAATAGCGTATTTAGATCCTGCATATAGTATAGGAGGAGATAATACAGCGCTTTGTGTTTTGGAGCGAGTAGATCAAAGTTATTATGCATTTATATTTCAAGAAAAGTTACCAGTAGGTGATCCTAAGATGTTAAATACAATTAAAACTATACTTACAAATCTTAATGTACACAAACTATATGTTGAAGATAGGGATAACGTTTCTGGGCATGGGAATGTGACTAAAACGTTTCTTAAACTTAGGGCGGGTATGAGTCATAAGTTTAAAATTGCTCCAATTAAACCTATAAGTAATAAATTTACTAGAATTGCTACATTAATAGAGCCATTTGCAACATCTAAACTTAGTATTATGGATTATTCAAGTAAATCAGCTATATCTGATATTTATAAGTACAAAGGAGATGGTAAGAGTGATGATGATTCATTAGATAGCCTATCAGCATCATATATGTTATTGACCCTAAGTATGCGTACCCTCAGAGCACATTTTACTAAAATAAGGTTCCTATAATACTTAAAATATTATATAATAATTACATAAGGAGTTTTTTATGGGACTTGCGCAGCCTGTTATTACTCAGCAAATGGTTATAGCTGAACTTACTAAAGCCGGTATTAAAAGAGATATTGCTATTGACCTGTCTTATAGGTATTATCGTAATGAGCTGACTTATAAAGACATTGAATTCTTAAAAGAAAACTTTGACATAAAGTTAAAACACTTAGAAGATGGGATTAGTAGTGTTAAGGATGAGCTTAATACCAAAATAGATACTAAATTTAATGAACTCGATAAAAAAATAGACACCGTTGAGAGTAACTTTAACCTTAAGCTTGAAAAAGTTGAAGCTCTCTTACAAGCTGAGATTCAAAGGGTTGAGACAACCTTAAAATCTGATATTAGAGATCTTGACAATAAAATAGATACTAAATTCAATGAACTTGACAATAAGATTGACAATGTTAGAAAAGATATGGAAATTAATAGGATGGAGCTTGATACCAAATTCAATGTACTCGATAATAAACTTAAACTTCATGGTTGGATGTTTGGGACTCTTATTACCCTTAATATAGGAATATTCTTAGCATTAATGTCATTATTAGTAAAGTAAATTTATTTACCTATTCCTTTATTTAATTGACCTTCTGTAAATTATCTTTTTTAGTCATTTTTTACAAAAATTATTTAAATTTTGTTAGAAATAATTAGTTTTTGTCAATTGTTGCGTTATATTTTCTCCATATGCTTAATTGATGGTGAAAGGTTAAAGAAGCCATGATTTTAAATAGCAATATAAACGCAAAAGACTTATATAAATATTCAATATTTTTTAGAAACTACATTTCAAATGTAGCAGAAGATACTCTTAAGAATGGAATCACCTTAAATAGTATTAATACTGTTATTAATATTAATGATGCTTTAGAAGCCTTAAAAATAGAGTTAAAGACAGCATTATTGCAGTGCCTAATTAGTTACCGTTTTAATGGTGTTGGATACATTTTAGTTAAAACTGCTGACGCTTTAGAAGATTTACACTTAAGCGTGAACCGAGAACTTCCTACTGGATTTATGTATCTTGACTATAACAGCGTTCGCGATGAGGGGCCTGACTTTACTTATATAACATACAATTTCAAAGTAAATACAGATGAGAAGATATCTTATAGAGAAGTAAAGATTCATAAGAGTAGAGTAATCATACATTCCAATTATGATTATATACTTAAAGCCTACAGTCCATGTTATACGCAAAGTTTTTTGCTTAATATATATCTTTTTGAAGAAATATATAAAGAAATAGAGCGGCGAATAGGGCAACATAACTTTTTGTTTTACAAGGATGAATCATTAGCAACATTACAAGATGCCTTAAGTGATGCTACAAACTCATTAGAGCTTTTAACTAAAGGTGTTAATTATAAGCCAAGCATATTTTCTAACCTGTTTAAAAGAAATGTAGATGAAGAGAAGAGTCATATAAGCGCACTTAAGAGTGTAAATAGAGATTTAGAGCGAGAGCTCTCTAAACTTATATCTAACATAAATAATAATGGTATTTTTTACAGTGGAACACCAGATGCGTCACTTGAAGTTATTAAGTATGACTTAACCTATTTAAAGGAAGCATTAGCCTTAGTAAAGGCAAAGATTGGTGCTGACACAAAAGAGCCATTAACTAGAAGTTTTAATGAACAAACCAAGGGGCTTGGGAATGATGGTAAAGGTGATAGGTCTAATTATTATGACTTTTTAAAAAGTGTTCAAGAAGAGTTAGAGATTAGTTGTAATAGTAAACTTGTTAAACATTATCATTTAGACATGAGATTTAATTCACTTTATGTACTAACTGAAGAAGAAAAGTATGAGAGTGATATGCGACTTATAGAATTAGCCCTTAAATATAAGGAATTGGAGTTAAGTAAAACATTAAGCACAAGAGAACTTAATGTTTTAAAGCATAAATTATTTTTTTATGAAGGTTAATAAGGAGATTTTATGAATCAAAACATACAAGAAAATATAGATAGCACACAAAATGATGGCTTAGCTAAGAGTGTAGAGGATAACTTGGAGGGTAGCAATGGTATTACTTTAAGTTTAAAAGAATATAAGGAATATGAAGAATATAAAGCGTACAAAGCAGCAAAAGAATCTGAAGATAAGAATTTAAGTATTAATGAGATGATATCAAAAGAGCTTGCTGATTCACAAGTGCGCTTGGAAGAAGAAAATAGATTACTCAGTGAAGCTACTCGTATTAATGAGATTGATACTTTAGCACGTAAACATTTAAGTTCACATTTCAATAAAGAGACACTTCTTGCTAGGGGATACTCACTGAAAGATATAATACAAGCACAACGTAGGGAACTTGTTAGGAAATATGTACCGGTTGATGATATTCAAGCTATTGCTAATGTAAGGGAAGTACAACATTTAGATGGAAAAGTACTTGAACAACTTGTAAACCTTGCTAAATCAAATATAAGAAAAAGAACTCGCTCTACTACTAGTTCCAGTCCAAAAGGGGAGATTAAACTTGACTTGGTAAATGAGGATATATCCATATTAAATTCTAACTTTAGTCCCCAAAACTTTGATGAATTTAGTATTTCTATTGCAAATGGTTATAAAGACATGAGACATGAGTTTTATAAGCTTAAAAGTCAAAAAGCTGCTTAAAGGAGATAAGTATATATGTCACAGACTATAACACAGATTAGAGAAGAATACTTAAAGAAAGTAGAAGAAATACAAGACCTAATGAAGAACCCAAATAGAGATGCTGGTCTATTTCATGTAGATATAGGTTTTAAAGATAAAGGAATACACTTTGCAAATCAAGGTGGGACTATATCCAGCAGTGTTGATAGGTTAGAAAATTATCCAATTAAGGGATATCCATACAAGAGAGGAGTAAAGTTATCTTTTGAGGATGGTTATGAACCTTGTGTTGAGGCTGGGGGTGGTTCTGACCTTTATGGAATATGCATTGATATTGATGAGTTTACTGGGACCGCAACAGTAATTCCTATTACAAATAATTTTACTGGATATTTAGTAGTAAAGAAGAGTAGTCAATCTTCAATTACACCAGGTGTCAAAGTTAAATTTGATACTAATGGAGAGATTGAAAATGACAGCGGTTCAGGTTCTCGTGTTATTAATGGTACTGCCTTATCAAAGGCATTTAAAATTAATGAAAACCTGTACATAGCACTTGTAAGTATATTTGGGAATCGAGGGATTAATTAATGGTGAGTAGAGAAGATCATCAAGATCCAAACTTAATACCAAATGTTAAGCATGAATCGGTTGATTCTGATATTTATTCTCAAATGGATGATACTGAAGTTATCCAGGTTTTAAAACAACAACTAGAACAAGAACAAGAAGCATCCATGCAAGATGATTCTACAAAAGTTAGGCGAAGAGGTAAGAGACATGCAGCAGTACTAGAGACAGACCAAGGTAAGACGCTTAAAGAATATTTGTTAAAATTGCGAAAATACTCTAAAAGTTTTGATGATGAGTCACCTGTTTTTAAAGCCAAGACTGGATTTAGAGATAAAAATTTAACATTTGATGCTATATGTCAATCTGTATCAAGTAGCACAGATAAATTAGAAGAATACCCATCTTTAGGATTTCCATACAAACGTGCTGTTAAATTAAAAATTGAAACAAGTAAATCTGATGAAGTGCAAGTAGAAGTTTCTGATGGCAAGAATATGTATGGAATATGCATTGATATAGATGAGAATACTAATGTGGCAACGGTAATACCAATAACTGATAATTTTGAGGGTTACGTTGTATCTGGAAGCTCAAGTGGGATTGCAATAGGTGATAGATTAGATTTCAATTCAAATGGAGAAGTGATTAAAGCATCTAGTACCTCATCAGTTTCAATTAACGCAATTGCACTAAGTAACATATTTACATTACACCTTACTGATGAGAATGATAAGCGAGGGCAAGAAGATTATAAATTGTATTTAGTAAAGATATCTCTTTATGGTAATAAGGCAATTTCTTAAAATAGGAGGATTACAGTGTCAAGTGTAACTGAGTTAGTAAATAAATATGAAGAACAAGCTAAAAAACTAAAAAAGCTAATGAAGAATCCTAGCAATGATGGTTGTGTCTTTAGTAACACTACTGATTTTAGAGATAAGAATTTACATTTTAGTAATTCTGGCGGGACTCTAACTAGTAAGCATGACAAGTTAGAGAATTACTTCTTTAAAGGCTATCCATACAAAAGAGGAGTAAAACGTGTTGTAGATCCACACTATGAACCACATGTTGAAGCTGGAGGTGAGGATGACCTTTATGGAATATGCATAGATGTTGATGAATTTACTAGTACCGCAACAGTAATTCCTATTACAAATAGATTTCAAGGGTATCTTGTAGCTAAAGATAATTCTATTAAGGAAAAAGATAAGCTTAAATTTAACTCAAATGGACAAGTTGAAAAGAATACTTCAAGTAATAACAAAATTAATGCAGTAGCATTGTCAAATTCAATCGAAATTGATAGTACGGATAACCTTTACATAGTACATGTGGCTGTTTATGGTAATAAAGGTAAGCCAAGTTAATAAATTAAAGGAGTTTAAAAATGTCAGAATTATATGACCAAAACTATTATGCTAAAGAAATAGCAAATGTATTCCCGGAGATAAAGACACCAGTATTTTACAAATGGTTTTCAAATGAACAAATCGAAGATGTTGATTTAACGATAGGATACTTAAAAACAATAAAATGGGATGCGTTTCTTGATGCAAATCCTACAACATTAGTAAATGAAGTTAATACTATTGCAACAATAGGATTTAAATCAGAGTCAATCAAGCTTAATTACCTTAGCTTACAGTACAGGTTTAGACATTTAAAGCAAACCGCTGAAAAGTTTTATAAAAATAATGATTATGCAGGTGATGTAAATAATAATTTACTCCCCTTTAGAGAAGCATATAAGCTTGCAAGTAATGAAATTATTAAACTTATTGACCATTTTATCTTAACAGGTGCTGTTTCAATCCAGAGAGATGGAAAGAATGAAAAACGCATGCTTCCTAATATGTACGGACTTCTTAATATGCCAAAACAAGTTAAAGAAGAAGTTGAGGCTTCAAATAAAGATAAAATGGATAAGATATTTGAAAAGATTGAGTCAGGACTTGCAAAATTAGAGCTAGGAGATGAATTCTCAACACCATTTATGGTATTAGTTGATCCACAAACCAGTTTGAAACTTATCAAACCATATGCAATAACAAATACGTCCTCATCATCTAACACCTATTCTTCTAATGATTCATGGGAAGACTTCCTTATTAAGACCATAAAGGCTGTTAATAATAGAAGAGAAGTATATATACAGACAAGTAACTTACTTCAAAATCAGATACTAATTTATCCATTAAATGCAGAGCTTATTAAATTTAAACCAAGTAAATACATGTTGCCAATTCCAAATGAACAAATTGATAAGGATTCAACTACTATTGCACATTCATACCTTGATTTTGTGCTTGGTGGTCTCTTAGCAACAGCAAATACTATTTTAAGAGTTGATATTAAGGCATAAAGTTAATAATTATGAGGAGAGGAGAAGATATGTCAGGCGAGCTTCAAACACTTCACAGTAAAGTCTTAAGTTTACTTAACTTAAATGAAGACATATTATCATTTACACAGTTTGAAACTTACACAGAATTACTTGAGATGATAATAATTACTGAAAGCATTGATGCTCGTATGCTTAGCTCCTCAAGTCTGATATTACTGCTTTGTTACTATATAGGCTGCAAGCTAAGTCAAGCAGGAGTAATACGTGAATTTGGCCTTGAGAGGATTAAAAATGAAAAGCTAAATGAGCTTGAAATTTCATATCATCCTGCTAGTAATGAGGCTAATACTAATTTAAGTTTTTGTAGACAGTTTGAATCGCTACTTGGTGCTCTAAAAAGCCAAACAAACATGCCCTCTTGTTGTATAGGATTTATAAAGTGATTAGTAACGTTAGAAATGGGTTTTCAAGACTAGCATCAAGAGTAATCTCTTACTTTCAAAATGAAGAGAATTTCAAACTTCACAAAGGTAATTACTCTAAGTGCGAGGAGTTAGCTTCTCATGAGATAATTTATGATAAGGGTAAGTTTAGCAAGTTTACAGGAGTACTCTTTAGTATCAAAGCTGATACACTTGAAAGTTTACCTAATATTAATCTTTATGATGTTAAATCACTTCATAAACTTTATACTACCTCTAGTCTAGAGTTTGAACTTAAAGATAGAATTTCAGCTCAAAGTACATTTTATGAAATTTTAAGTATCGACTCTAGTATTGGCTATCTTACTATGATTTTGAAGGAAGTAGAATGGAAGTAGAGATTGGTTGGTTTGATAAACGCAATGCTAAAATTGCAAGTCTTCATCAGATGGGTAGTAGCAAATTGCCTATAAGGTCACATCTTTATTCTGTAGCTGAGTCTTATGAATTTAGAGAGTATATAAATACACCTTATATAAGAACCTGTTTTCTTAAAAGTCCAAAAAAAGGCATGCAAGCAATAGGAGAAGCATTTATTACTTATTACACAAATTATGTCATGTCAAAAAAGGTAAAACCCGCACTATCTAGCAAGACAATTGACTTTAAGAGAGATAAAGGTTCGCATCATCCAGAAGTTACTCTAGTTGATACTGAAGAGATGATAAATTCTATTAGCTATAGGATAAATGAGTGATATTAAGTACAAAAGACATACATAAAAGCTTAATCTCGTATTTTAAAAATTTTAAAGAACGTACTTCTAAATTAGCTCTAAATTTAGATTTAATCAATACATACAATCATCCATACATGTCTAAATACACTCTTGAGTGTGCAAACATTATTGCAATTAAATTTGAAAATATGGATGACTTAACATTAGGCTCAAGAGCTGGTGCATTTTATAAGAATGTGAATGAGTTTGTCCTGAATTTTCAAATATTCATCTTAAGTCAGGTTATAAGCTCTAAAGAGAGAGATGCTTATTACACAATGTTTCAAATCTATAGTCTACTTAGTGATTTTATTTATGAGAATACTCATAAGGTAACGCTGCAAAGTGAAGATGAGCGGTACTTAACTGAACTTAATTTTTATATTTATCCTACAACAAATATGCAAAATAGTGGACTTGTTAAAATTGATTCTAATTATAGCAATGCTGCATATTGTTGCAATCAAGCTTTTAAAGCTAGTGTGCAAGTAATCGAACAACTAATTAAGGAGGAGAAGTAAATGCCGCAAGATACAATTAGTGTGAATTTGGTACATTCTAAATTAGATATAAATTATGTAAATTACTACACACCTTTACTTGTGTACAAATGTTCCAAAATTAAAGTTAACACCACAACGCCTAAGATTAAGATATTAAACTTAAATATAAATAGCTTTGAGAGACAAATTGACGTACTTGAGAAGGAAGGTAGTAATGGAGATGATGAATTTGGTAAAGAGAAGGAATACTTAAAGGGAGCAATCCAAGCATTCTTCTCAGCAGGTGATTCTGGACTTAAATCAGTTAAACTACTCATATATAAAGAAGGAACTGAATCAAAAGCAATAAAATCAGAGCTTAAAGACAATAGATATACATTTATTGTACTTATAAACACCTACGTAAATAACAGTGGTGGTGGTGATGGGCTTACCCTTTACAAAGATGATTATACACATTTTAAAGACGATAAGCACTTTTTTGTATTTGCAACAAAAGAATCTGAAGTAAAAGAGTTGTTTAAAGATGGTGCGAATTCTAAATCTAAAATTATTGTTATCCACTCACAAGGTGATGCACATCTTCACTTAAGATTTATATCTAAATACTTACATGAAGCTAGCATATTTCAAGCTGCTAATCCTTATGGACTCAAATTTAGCAGCTTGGAGCCTATTACTGATAATGATACAATTTCTAAACTTAGGAACGCGAATATTAATTTTTATGCACTGCTTAATGAGACTGGTCTTGATGGTGTTAAAGCTTTTAAAGAAGGAGTCACACTTGAAGGTGCTCCAATTGATGAAATTTTCACTTATCATTATATCAAATATGAACTTACATCACAGCTTATTAGAGTATGGAATTTTAATAACAGACAAAATAGTAAATTATCAGAATTGCAACTCTCAGGTAAGCGAGACAATGCTTACAGTGCGGCTGTTGAGTGTATGCTTAAACGTTTCATTGATAGGGGTGTAATTGTTGCGTACTCTAATCTTAAAACCCAAATATCACCAACACGAGAGCTAAAGCTTTTCTTATCAGTAGAGATTACTTATAACTACTCTATGAACGCAGTTCTTCTAAACATTACAGCACAAGATATACAAAATTACTTAAATAGCTTAAAGGAGACTTAAGAAATGACACAATGTTATGATTTAAGAAACATAGTTTTCTCTATTGGCGGCCATGAGATTCAAAGCGGTAAGTTAGAACTTACAAGTGAACCTACAACAAGAGCGGTAGCTAGCAGTGAAGATAGAGGAATGCCTATAGTTAGCTTTAGAGACCCTAGAACCATTGTTTTCATATTCAATATTGAGGTTTCAATTGGTACTTATGATTACAAACTCCTAACAAAGCTTTCAAAAGACCAATTTTATAACATATCCAAAAGTAAAAATGAAAGAATGTTAGATTTAGTATTCAATGACCTAGAAGACATCAAAATCATATCTAACTCTGCATTTTTTGCAGAAGAACCTTCAAGAAGTTACTCTGTTGAAGCTGAAAAAGTTACTTTTGAGATAAGAGCTGTTGGATGCACAGTTGACAATTAAATTTAATAATTAAGGAGGATTTGTGATTACACGTTACAAAATGAATATTTTAACTAAAAGTAAGACGCATACATTTGAAGTTAGAGTACTTCCTGTTTACAAGTGGGACTCTATATTAGGATTTTCACAAAGTGAAGGCATACATAAACTAAATGAAATTAAATACTTAAACGAAATTACTAATTTAATGATTAAACCTGGCTTTTTAGATGAATTTTATCTTATCTTAAATGAAAATAGAGAGTACATTACTTACTATAAAGAATATCTTCAAGCCATACTTTACTCAATTCAGTTTGATACATTCAAATCAGATCCTGACTTTAAGAGACCAAATTTAGTTTACTTAAGTCATTATCTAAATAATACTAGTGGCTTTATACAATTTGATTACATTGATGATAGTTGGAATTATGAAGAGATAATACAAAATATCAAAATATAGAAGGTATTTAAAATTTATGAAAAGCAGTAGTAATGAGTATATACAAGTATTACATGAAACTAAGCTTGAATATTTTAAGCTACTTGAAGAGATAAAACAAAACAAATATTTCTTTCCAATTATCATGGGTGTTTGCACTTTAAATGACGTCAAAACACTAAATTATAAAGATTTAATGGAAGTTAACAAAATATCTGAACTTAAACTTGAAAAGCAAATATTTGAAATGTTCCTTAGTAAAGGTGTATTATGAACACAACAAAATTTACAATTAAATTTAAAGGTGTACTTGATCACGCATCAACTCGCAAATCTTTAGAGAGCGACATTTCTAAACTAGAACGTTTAATTAAACCTAAGCGATCACATCTAAAGAGTACTAAGGATATATTAAAACACAATTTATATGAGAAGAAACGTGAACTATCTAAACAAAACAAATATGAACGTTTAAGGGAGGGTGTAGAAAAGTTTAGACTCAGTGAGACTAAAAAACTCATTAAGCTTGGATACACATTTGAAAACGCTAGGCGAAAAGCATTCAAGCATTCCTTAATGTCAACTAAAGAGCTAAGACGACTAGAATATGAAGATTTGAAACGTGGAGGGCACAAAGAAATAGCACTTAACAAAACCGTTCAAAGTAGTATTCTTAAAGGCGCTAGTATTTTAAAAATCGCTGCTGGGACTGCTCTTGGAAATGCTGTTAGTAGTGGTGCTTCGGGAATATTTAGTTATGCTAAGAAATCTTTAGAAGACAATGCAAAATTAAGTAAAACACATTCAATTACTTCAAAAGTATTTACAGAAGGTGAGAAGAAATCACTAAGTGGTATGCTTAAAGGAATTTCCGGATTTGAAAGGGATTTAGAGAGAGAAGATTTCCTAAACTTGGCTGGGATAATTAGAAAAGAACTTGTATTTTTAGGTCAAAACAATGAAAGTAATCTTAAAAAGGCAGTAGAATTTGCTGCAAAGCTTAAATCTACTGGGGTTGTTGATGATACTAACTCGGCTACCAAAGCAGTAGTAGAATTCTTGCAAGGTAAAAGCGGTCCTCTTTATGACATTATGAGCTCATTTAAAGAGTTTACTGGTAAATATAATGAACGAGCCGCAATGGAATATGACATACTAGCACCAGGCCAGGCCCTTGATTACAGAAGTCATAAACTAAAGGAAGTAATTAACGATTGGAACTCACTTAAATTTCCTACTTACTCAAGCTCGAGCGAAGAGGCTAAAAGTAGCTTAGAAAAGCTTAATGACACAGGTTCAAAACTTACTGCCAAGGTATTAGAACCGTTAGTTACTTCTTTAAACAAAATACTCGATTGGGCTTTAACGTTTAATTTTCAAACACATGTTACCGACCCTTTAATAAAGGGCATTAAAAGTATTTTTTTCTCTAGACGCATTAATTGCAAGACTTAAAGCAATACTTCCTAAATTTTTAGGCGGAGATGGTGGTAAGAGTCTTGATAAACTTAAAACAGAAGAAGATTCAAGTATAAGGACACCTTAAATATATGATATCACAATTTACAACTGATTTTACTTATAAATACAAAGACACAGCACCCCTAAAGGCAACCCTAGACCCTTTAAATCTTACACCATCACAAATAACAAATATTCTTAAAGAAACATTTAATGAAATCTCTACTGTGTTTATGGCATATAATTTCTTAAGTTTATGTCCAAGGATGGACTTTAAAGGACTTGGATATGTCCCTCAAGGGTTCTTCATTTTACCTAAAAGTGAACTAATTAGCACAACTTACACCACAACATGTTCAAAACGTCCTGTAATTGACTATTATACACGTAAAGCTGAATATGTAAGCTACAATCCAACTTTTACTGGCGAAGTTATCACACTAAATAATGCTGTATTAACTAGTGCTTATAAGGAACTGCTTAATTTTTCAACCAGTACGGCTTTTGGAAAGTTAATTTTTCCTCATACTAGTAATTTAGCAAAACAACAACTGGTTAACAGAGTGCAAGAGAGTGTACCATTTAGCCTCTACAGCCCAACTCTAGGGTTTAGAAGCATAGTTGCAATTACATCTCTTACCCTTAAAGACACAGTATACCTTGATGAGGTTGAAATTAGTCTCACATTAGAAGTTCTTAAAACATTTAATGTATATAAAGGATAAGGAAATGGATCTCAGGCTTATCAAATACGACTTTAAAATCGAATTTTATAACCTAAGTCAAACTAGCACATCAGAAGAAAAACCTAAAATCATAATTAAAACTGAAGACGGTATACACATTGACATATCAATATCTGATATTTACTCAAGCAATAATTATGTGTGTGCAAAGAGAAGCAAGCTAACTCTTTGGAACTTATCTCTTGATTTTACTCGTAATGTAAATGAAGGAGATATTGTAAAGATATTTTATAAAAAATTTGCTGACTCTAGAGATTATGATTTTATTATGTCAGGGTATTTAGGTGTTCCTATGAGTACTGATTATGATACTGGTGATTTTAGTGTTGATCTTGAAGTTCATCTGTCAACAAAAAGTAATTATTTCAATCGCAAACTTGACATAAATCAATTTCAAGGCATGAGTGTAGAGAATGCCATCTCTATAGCATTTCCTAATAGACATATAATCAATATGAGTTATGCTGATAGAACAAAAATTATAGATGAGAGTTTTTGTGCAAATACTCCTCTTGAGTTTATTGAAAAGATAACTAAAAAGTATGTTCAAAGTGTTAGAACAGATATTATACCTAAAGATCAAAGACAAATTATTAAAGAATCAACTCTAGGACTTGAGCATGTTGAGTGTAATTATATCTTTACTAACGCAACACCTGAAGCTGGACATACAAATTATTTACTACTTGAAGATTTTGGTCTTCACTTTATCCCGCAACAAGAAATTGCTATCGGAAGTACCCGCAATATAAGACTTATATATTGGAATGCCAAGATTATGTATACACACAAACTAAAAGTTGGTGATAGGGTCAAATTTCTAGACTCTCTGGGGAGTGAAGTTAAGAGTAGCATTATAGAGACTAGTGCTGCTTTAAGCAATACTGGTGAGTGCTCACTTACCTTGAAGCTTTATGATGACTCTAATTATTTAAATATCAAAGGAGAAGCTAAATAAATATGAACTTGAATTATGAAATATACAGAATGAATAGCCAAATGAAAGGTTCAGCACTAACACAAGAAGAGATCAAACTATGGATTTACAGAAACATCTTTATCTCTAGGCTAGGAATAATTAAATCTTTCAACCCCTCTACACAAGAAGGTGTAGTTTTACTCTCTGGAGAGACAGATTTAGAGATTAAAACACGAAATATATCAAATATGCACTTTAATCTTAGCGAAGGTGAGAGTGTTATCCTTCTTCAAAGTAGTATTAACCTTTTTAATGAGGATGATGATAATTATTTTGATAAAAACTATTTCTATATTCTAAAGCCTATTAATATGCAAAATGCTACTATCAAAGTTAATGACTTTGCAATTGACATACAACACCCAATAGACATTAAAGCTAATAATACAAGTTTAAAGGCAGTACTAGAAGAGATTGTCTCTTGTCTATACAATTTAAGGGTTACTGGACAATCAGTCGTTGATCCTAGTTTTTACAGTAATCTTACAAAGATTACAACTAAGATAAATATGTTACTTAAATAGGTTTTTGTTAAATTAAACAATATACTTGCTAACTTGAGGGTTAGACATTGGATTTACAAATTGACAATCAATTTAATTCTGTCTTTAATGAGGACTTAGCATTAATTAATGGAATAAACGAACAAAAGCAACGTTTATTTATTTTCCTTAAAACTCCAAAGGGTAGTATTAAAAATGCTCCTAATTGGGGATTTGATTATGATTTAGCTTTAAGATTTGCTAAGGTAAGCTCTTTAACACAAATTAAAACTTACCTTTCAAATATTATACAAGACCTAAAGATTGACGCTATCAACATTGAAACAACGATTATAAATAAAAAATTAAACATTACATTTGAATTTGCAAACGACACCCTAGATATGGAGATTTGCATATGAGTATTCTCTTTGATCCTGACTTTGGAACTTTAAAACAGGATATACAACAAATAATTAATACCAAACGTGAATATTTAAAAGACATGTATGGAATTACAATTAATAATGACCCCACATCAATTTACAATATCATTGCAAGCTCAC
The DNA here is from genome assembly GCF_023035875.1 of Borrelia puertoricensis. Lineage (NCBI taxonomy): Bacteria > Pseudomonadati > Spirochaetota > Spirochaetia > Spirochaetales > Borreliaceae > Borrelia > Borrelia puertoricensis. Next base: position 37,246 of record NZ_CP075387.1, on the reverse strand, counting down.
TTGCAATAAAAGAATATGAACTTATAGGTGAGGTTAACAAATTATTCTCTCTTCTTAAACCAGATGCTCCTTATTGGAGAGAGATACAAAAACATATAAGCATTAAAAGTACTACCTATGATGCTATAAAGAGTGCATTACTAAATCTTAATGGAATTAGTAATGTCAATATTAAAAGCACAGCCGGAAAGGCTAGTATTTACCTAATATTAGATGACTTGATGATGAGTGAAGATAAGAGTCAAATTACAAACTCTAATCTTAAAGCATTAATTTGGGAGACACTTTATCTTACATGTCCTGTTGGTACAGTTTTTGAAGGCGATATTCTCATAGATGGAATTAATAGCCAAAACCAAAAAATTGATTACAAAGTATCAATTGGCAAACGCAAGTACGCATATCTTAAGAGTAAATACAAAGTCAATCTTGAAAATCACATATATTTGAACATTGACTCTAAAATTAGAGAAATTTATACTCGAATTAAAAATAATAACTACACAGATATGGGAATCAGTTTTGAATATCAAGATTTCTTTGCTCCTGTTAATGAAATTAAAGGTGTTCATTGCATTGACATCTCCATTGCTATAAAAGATAACCTGGAGGTAAAAATTACTGATATTAATACAAGTGAGTTCAAGCAAAATGAGAATATTCAAATTCAAGCAAATGAAATTTTAGATCTCAACTTTAATGCTGATCGCTTGCTAATTGATATCTCTTCATAAAAAAAAGGATAGATTATGGTAAATATACCTACATTTCTTAAAGACACCCAAGTTGAAAAAATAATAAATACTGAACTGGTGTTTATAAATAAAATCATAAAAGAAATTAAAGAGCTTATTGCTAATTTTGAAGATACTCATGCTAGCGAGCATTTAAATTCAAGATTCATAGCGTTTTGGTTATCTGATATACTACAAATTATTTACTCAACCAACCAAACACTTGACACACTTGCTAAAAATATTGATAGTGTGCTGTTTGCTCTACGTCATATTGGAACACATGAATCATTTATAAAACTATTTAAGGCTTTTCTTAATGTTGATATTGTGCCTACTACCTTAGAACCTGGTGTTATTAATATCAAACTTAAGAGTCATATTAAAACTAATGTTATCGTATTTATTGTAGGTAGTACTCCAAAAGCCACCCCATATAAAAAAATTATATTCAGGACTAAAGAGAATGGGCAAATCTTTAAAAAAGCTTGGACTATGACCTTGCTTCCTAAAGGATATGAGCATTCAATTTATGCATTTATCAAAAAACTGATTCCCATTGGAAGGGTACTTAAGATACAAAACCATGAGGGTAAGTTCGTCAGAGAATTTAAAGGATAATAATTTAAGGAGATTTTATGTCAACTCAAGCACAAGAGAGTGTTGTAAAACACGATGATACAATTGAGATTAAAAATCTAAATAAAGTAACCAAACTTGAACCTACTAATCTTTTGGTTCTAGATGATGGGTTTTCTAGTTGTCATGCCATTACTCTTGATAACTTCCATAAAGACTTACATACAAAAATATTTATTGATGATGGCGATCGAAAGAATGATTTCAAACAAGTTATCAAAACACTAATTGCCAATGAATTACTAGGTGACTCCAACTTTATAAACCAAGTTTATAGTCAAGTACTTACCAAATTTTTAAATGATGACTCTAGTAGTATTTCAAAGACATATAGTAAAGTTGTAGAAAAACTTAACAATAATGAATCTAGTGTTATGGACAGTATTATAAGTAAAGTTACAAATAAATTTGAATCTAACTTACCTGAAGATAATTTAAGCAAAAGTCATTACCTTATAGGACTTTACTACTCTAGTTTAAAGAAAATCCCAGTACAAGAATATCTAACTGGTATTAGTAATAGTTTTAGTGTAAGTAGTACTACTACAATAAGAGCAACTAGTTATAATAGTAGTGACGATTATTATAGAAACACTGTGTACATGTCTAGTTTAAAATATGGACGTTATGTTTTTAAACTTGGATCCACATCCACATCTAACCATGAAGAAATTATTATACAAACAGACAGTTCATATGATGATACTCCTATATATTTAATTGTAAAAGTTGATGCAATCTCTAATTCAACTGCTCAATCTAACAAAGAAGTAAGCATAAAATATAGCTATTCTTCAAAACGAACCCTATTTAGGCTTGCAAGTGTACACGGCGGTACAGGTTTTAATGGAAATATTTTAGAGGGTTGGTATATGCAAAAGAATGTGAGTGGCTCTCCTTTACTTGTGAAGCTATAATTTTTTATTTGTATTTTTTACCTTAGTTTTTGATATATTGATATATAGTTGTATCTACCAAATTAAATTAAAGGAGAGACAAATTGAATGAACTTGATAATAATTTATTAAATTTTTTACTTCAACTAATTAACATCAATGAAGTTAAGTTAGTTATTATTGCTGCATTTATCTTAAGTCTTGGGCTGATTTTCAAGCCAGCAATTAAAGATATACTAACTATTTTAGCTAGTAAGATAAAAACACGTGTTAAAGACACAGATAAAGGAGAAGACTTATGAAATTAAGCACTGCTAAATTAAGTGTTGATATTTTAAATAACTTTACCGAAATTATTAAAAATAATCATCACGGGAAAAATACTGCTACTTACATCAACATTTTTACTAAAGTGGTTAATTATTTTTACGCTCTATATGAGGCTAGCATATACCAAATGGAAGGGAGGGAGGCTATTAAACTACTTTCTGAAATTGAGGAGATACTAAGGATTAACATTGAAATTATAGAAAATTCTATTGACTCTGATGAGCTTTCAAAATACACATCTCAACTTAGAGCTAAACGTAACAAGATAATGAGTACTTACATCAAAATGTTAAAGGAGGCATAATTTGAGCAAATTTATAAAATTGACCCTCTCAACACTTATTCTCTCATGTACATCCATAGCATCACTAACTGAAGAACCAACACCACCTAAAACACACACTATTAAAGAACTTAGTGTCTATGAAGCTAAGTTATCTGATTATGTTATGTACTTACAAGTATTCTTAACTAGAACAAAGAAAAAGGTTAATGACCCAAAGTATCCTAAGTTTACTTATTTTGACGCATCAACACTGAAATATGAGAGTACAATTGATAATTTAATGTTTAACATCAATTTGTTTCAAGAATATATCAGTATAACTAAACCCATTGTCCAAATGGTGTATAGGAAATATTCAAAATTACAAAATTAAATAAAAAAGAGAGGTTTTTATCTTAAGGCCTCTCTTTAAATGGAATAGAGATTATACTTAATTATTACATAGATATCCAAAATTATCATCACTAGCTATATATCCAAATAATTTGAGTGGACTCTGGCCATATTTTGACTCTCTGCAGGCTAAAAATTTAGAAAAACCTTCAATTACTTCTGGATCAGACTTTGTTCTCTTTAAATAACTATTTATAAGATCTCTCCAATAATCTATAGTCTTAAGCTCTGGTTTAGTTTCAAAAAACTCAAGTATACTCGAATCATCAGCATTATTTAATTGCAGTAAAAACTTATCTATTGTTTCTAAACTATCAAAAGGTGTATGATCTAATACCGAATGCATTCTTTTAGATGCTTGAAGTAAATTTTGGTAATAATGATACTTAACGGGTATACGTTTAGGCAGCTTATCAAGACTAGTTACAGATTTGTGACTTACAGGTGGCTGTTTTGTTTCACCTTTAGTTACTCTTTTAGTATTAACAGTTTTATCTCTCTTTAGAGAATTTACAAGTGGAACATTTACACTACTGGCTAATTCCTCATTAGCTCCTTGAATATGCTCCAATGAACTAGCATCGGTGTCAACTTCACTCTCTATTGATAGGTATCCTACAAGAGCATATCTTTTATGATATGTTATGCATGAACCTACAAGTTGCGATAAAGTATTTTGATTCTTTGCCCCTAGAGAAGAAAATTCTTCTGTGTAAATTGGAGTATCAAATGACTCGCTATACCCACTACTTGGACTGTAAAATGTTGTTGTAATAACATTAATTGTATTATTTCCCACAACTTTAAATGTTGGACATTGCAGGAAATCAATATCTAAATTGTTACTCTTTATAACATTCTTTATCTCTCTGATTATCTCATTGAAATTTTGATATTTATACCCATATCCATTAAGATTCTTAGCAACACCACTTAAATTCATACGTAGACTGTATAGAGATTTTAGAAAGTTTACCCTTGCTTGATTCTCATCAGTTACTAAAGCTTGATTATTTACTCTTATATCTGTTACTTTTATCTTTTGTTTACCCAGTTTCTTAACTGATCTGCGCATTTTGGTTTTTGTATTTTTAACTTTATTTTTTGTCATATTTAAACTCCTTACTTATTAGGTTTTATAAATAAGATAATACAGTAAGAAATTGTTTTTGTCAATATTTTTGTTGAAATATTATAGAATTGAATTATCGAGATAGAAAATAAAAACTTAAGTCTTTGTTATCATTTTTTTCAAAAAAACGATAACAAAGACTTAAGAATCTTTGAAAAACACCTAATAAAATCGGAGTCTATACACAAATAGACCTCAATAATGTCATTACTATATATCAAATCCAAAATAATGTCAATTCATTTACTCTTTTACTGCTCAATATAATTATTCTTTTTCCAAAAAAATTTATTATTTTAATAAGTTTACCTTTTCCCTTAAAACTTCAAAATTAGAATTATCATTATGAAGTAAAATAAAATCCACAGCTTCTTCAGTAAATCCCTTATCTAAGAACCCCTTCCTTAAATCTTCTGTTCTATATATCTTATATGATAAATTACTCATAAGTACTCCTTATACCTAACCTTTTAAACTTTTAAATTTCTTCATAAACTCTTCTAGTAAATCTTTTTTACTTGAAAAAATTTCATCTAAAATGAATGCTGTCAATTTCGCATTTTTTTTATAAAAATCATAACTCTCTTGTTTTTTTAGTTGAAATCTTAATGGTTTTATTGGATTTTCTCTTGAAATATTTTTATCCATATCAAACTTTTTAATTCTTTTATACGCCTCTCTAAATCCAAATTGCTTAATTTCCTCTATTTTTAAATCACCTGATAATACTCTTTTGTAAAGCCGCAAATATAAGAATGCTTGACTTCTTGCTATGACAAATTTTTCAAGAAAATCTTCAAACTTCTTGTATCCATCAAGTTGATAAAGTTTCTTCATTCTTATTTTATATAAAATTTCCATTAATTCAATTTTATTGCCTATATCACTTACAGTAATTCTTCTTATTTGATTTTTATAACCTTCATATTCTATTTCATCATCTTTATCATCACCTCTTTCAAATTGATTAATACTAGTTTTTCTGCTGTTTAAAACAATTTCCTTTTTCTGAATTTTAGACATTGTTCCCTCCTTTATTTTTCAAATGTTATAAAAGTACGCTAGCGTACTTTTACTATTTTCTCCAAAGCTTCCTGAGCCTCTTTGTAATATATTGCTTGCATATCAGGTTCTTTTAACTCATTAATTAAAATTTTAATACTGTTAAGACTATGAATTTTACCTTTAATAAACATTCCATAATTTTTTAATACCAGTTCTTCTATATCTTTGAAAGTATTTCTATTTTTAACAAACTGATTTTCTACTATTGAAACATCTATTTTTTTGTTTTTAAAAATGTTAACTTCTTCTATTGCATCCATTAGCATAGGAAATGCTTCAACAGACCACCTTTCGAGTTGAACAGGTATTATAACTTTATCTGTAACATTTAAAGCATTGTATAGTAAAGGACTCAAACTAGGAGGTGTATCAATCATTATATAATCAAAATTATTATTAGATAAAATCTTGATTATGCAATGTTCTAATAATTGTTCTTTATACCTTTCATCCTCTTGTTCAAATTTGCACAAAATTGGATGAGAAGGTATAATAAACATTTGACTACTTATCTTATTTAAATATTTATTTAGGTTAGAATTTCTGTATTCTTTAAGCATATAATATACATTGACACCCTCAATACTTTTTATATACTTGATGAAATAGCTAGTTAAACTGTTTTGAGGATCTAAATCAACCAATAAAACTTTTTTATTAAAATTTTTCAAAATGTGACTGAAAATAACTGCTAGTACACTTTTACCAACGCCACCCTTAATTGATGCTATTGTTATTATTTCTGGTTTTTTTTTATCCATTTTTCTATAAAACCTCCTTCTGGTAACTTCTTCCCGTAAAATTCATATACTTCTTTCTCTAGTTTTGAAATATTTTCAATTAAAGATTGATAATATTTTGTATCTAATTTATCTTTCCTAATTAAACGAGATATCCCTTTAATATAACAACAAACACTACCTTTTTTAAATCTAAATTCTATGTAATAAACTTTTGAAAATGAAGTTGTTTTAACAATTCCATTTTCCTCATACTTTTTCACAATATTCTGTATCGGTTTCCTATATCCGTAATAAATGCCTAAAAATTTATCATCTCCTTTTATAGAAAATAAATTAAAAGGTGTTATTTTTGATTGATTAAATAGCCCTCTAAATGAAATAAAGAATTTATCCTTTTGTCTTTCATCAACTCCAAACGCATAGAAATCATTCATTATCTTTGTGTGATATATTGTTTTGTTATCAATTTTCTCTATTTTTGTAAAAAGACCTCTATTTTTGACTTCATCCTTAATTTCTAACTTTTTCTCTTTAAGGCGTTCTAATACACTCTCCATAACTAATCCTTAACTAGTAATTTTTTTAGATTCCCCTAATTGTAAATTATCTTTATTATCTTCCATTAACTCTAAAAGTTCACAGTAGTAATGGTTACTAAATACCTTGCTATATTCTAATTTGTCCTGCTTGCTTAAATAATTCTTTAATATTGGTACTAAAACCGATGTGTCTATTTTATGCCTTAACTGATCAAGAAGTATGCTAAAGATGTTATTCCTAATATCTTTTTTATCTTCTTTTATATTTGTTTTAACATATGCTACTGTTTTTTTAAGTCTTTCTACTATCTTCTTTAAATCATTGTATTTATCTTTTTCTATGATAAAGTGGGGTTTGTTTTTATATTGTTCATACACATTTTGTATTTGGTTCTCTAATTGTTTGCTGTCATATCCCTCATCTTTTAGATTATTTTTTGTCTCATCTAATACCTTACTTAATTCTTGTTGTTTGCTTTTAAGTTTACTGTTATTTGATTTAATCCTGTCTATGTGTTTATACACATTATTTTCAGCTATTTTGATGGCTTTAAATGATTGAATTTTAAAATCTTTATCCATTTCTAAATTCAAAATAGAAAGGAAAGCATTTGATTTAAAATTGCATTTTTTAGCATATTTTTCTACTTGTAATTTTTCTATGAATTTTATGTTTTTCTTATCTTCTTTTTTATTATTATAGTTATTATTAAAACACTCCGCTTTTTCTACATTCTCCTTTTTATTACAAGTTTTTGTATGATATGTACTTACACGTTTTTGAAATCTTTCTTCTTTTTTATCTCTAAAGTGTTTATTGATTATAAAGTGACATTCTTTTTTAGAGTATTTAAGTTTGTAATGAACTTCAGTTCCCATGTTAACACCCAAGTGTTTGTGATAATTAATTGTTACTTTAAATACTTTTTCTAATTTATAAAGATATTTTTGAAATGTTTTAAGAGTAGTTTCTTTATGACCATTGCGTTTTAAGTTTCCATTAAAGTAGTAAAGTAGATTGCTTTGTGTGTATTTTTTATGTTTATTATTGATATAGTCAATTGTTGATATTGCTACTATTAGTTTGTGTTGGTATTTGTTGGTAGTCTTTTTTGTGCTTTTCATATTAAGCTCCTGTTATTTATTAGGTTTATTATTGATATTCAATCATAACTCAATAGTTATTAGAAAGTAAACCTATTTATAATAAAAATATATTTTTGTAAAATTTAACAAAAATAATATAGCAAAATTTTTGGCAAAAACAATTTTTTGCTATATTATTTTGTTTATAAAACCTAATATATAAGGAGTTTAAATATGACAAATATGACAAAAATAAATAATTCAGGATCAGAGGAAGGGATGCAACAATTTGATTTGTACGGACAAATGGTGTTTAAGGGTTTTGAATCTTTTGCATATCAGAGTCAAGAAAATCTTAAAGGTAAACAAAAACAGTTAAGTAAAATAAGCAAGATAGGACGTAAGATACCTAATATTAACAAGAATGAGTATTTTAAGTTTAATAGTAAGGTTGACTTTAGTATGCAAAGAAGAGCTTTACACAGGGTAGGAGCTAGTGAAGTTGGTAGTCTGTTTATGGGAGCTGATTCTTTAGAAGAGATGTTTATCGTAAGAATTCTTAAATCAATAGGAAGGGAAATACCATTTGAAGAAAATTTGAGTATTAAAAAAGGAAAGGCTTTAGAGAATTTAATAATTGACGAATTTGTAAAAACTTATGATAAGAATATTCATATATTACATAAAAATAAATATTCAAACGGTATTGATAAATATAATTACTTTAAAAAAGTTGAGGGCTGTGAGACATTAGTTGGTGCTACAATTGATGCTTGGTTTGTTAATGGGGAAGGTGATGCTGAACTTTTAGAGACAAAATGCAGCGATTCATTTCAAATACAATGCGGTGCTTCTGAATATAATAGAATTGGTAATTTTCTAGATAATAAATATTTCTTTAAGTATTACGTACAAGTACAGATGCAACTCTTATGTACGGGATTGAAAAAAGGAAACTTATTCTTTTTATTTGGTGGAGATACTACAAACTGTGTTATTGAAAGAGACGATGCATTTATAGCAAAGATTATGTTTTATATGGTGGCTTTTAATGTTGAGATTAACAACGCTCTTAAGTATATGAGAAGCTATAATGATATTGAGAGTGCAAGTAATGAAGAGTTGGTTGAGAGAATAAAATCATTTTTAAATAAAAGTGAATTTTATAATACCTTGGCACAATTAGACTTTAGACAAGAATTTCTTAAGTTTGTTAAGTTGACAAATCTAGAAGTTGAGAATGAGCTTGGTTTAAAAAATGATATTTTTATTTTAAATAAAATGGTTGAGCATATCAGTAAAGTTGAATCTGAGAAAGCAAAAGAAGCTGAGGAGATTACCAAAGTAGTTAAATTAAAAGTAAAAAGAAAAATTCAAGATATGATGAGGACTTATTCAATTATTGATAATATCTATTATAATTTTGAAGGAATTTTATTCTCGTTAAACATGAGAAAAAGAGCCATTAAAGATAGGTTTAAGGTGTTTAGTGATAGTTATACACAAGTGAATGGGCTTTCTAATTTTAGTAGTAATTCAAATGAATGGTCTACACCTATTTTAAAAGCTGTTTAAGGGTACCTTTATGAGATTTATGTTTATGGTTTTATTTGTAGTAATTACTTACAAGATTTTAAGATTTTTATGTAAGTTTGGTGTGAGAATTATAAAGAATCTCTTTCAAGCTTATTATGCAAGACGAGAATTTTTAGAAAATCTTGAGAGACTTGATTGTGATTTAAGACGTATGGAAATGTTAAGTAGGCTTCATGATGAGGAGAGTTCTGGTGTTTGATATTAACTCGTTAAGTATGTCTGGTCGTTTAACAAGAAACTGTGAGGTTATTTATACTAGTAATAGTTTTCCTATATTAAAATTTACACTAGCTAATAATAGAGGTGTAAAGAAGAATAACTGTGTGACAAGACAGGCTCAATTTTTTGACTGTGTGATTTTTGGAGCTAGAGCTGAGAGTCTTGCTGCTTTACTTAAACGAGGGGTTCAAGTTGTACTTAGTGGAGCCCTATCTTATTCAAGTTGGAATGATAAGCGTACAGGTGAGGGTAAGAGTAAATACAGTATTTTGGTAAATGATATTTGCGTCTTAAACTCATCAATTAAAACACAAGATATTAATGAGAGTAAGCTTGAAGATGAGTTTTATGAAGATATTCCTTTTTAGTATCTATATTTAAGTTAAGGGGTGGGTAGTTAAAAAAATAAAGATTGTAAGTGAGATTATATATGAAAATAACGCAAAATAACCCAAATTTAGTCTCAGCAGTACGTCAGTGGGGATGTTACTTTTTATCTCTTCATTATTACGTATCAGTTTTTAAAAAGTTGCAGTTTAGTGTTCTTGATATAAATAGGAATTATCATAACTTTGTTAAGTCAGGGTGTATGAGAAGTAATTGTTATATTCTAAATCCATGCGCTGTGCTGAGACGGTTTGATATCAGTGCAAGTGTGAGGTGGGAGGGACCTGCTTACAGATGTTTAGATGGAGAATTTGAGATAAGTGAAGTTAAAATAAAAAATACACCAGGATATCATTTTATAGCAACTAATTTGTCATCTGTGCTTTATGATTCACTGACACTTAAAGAGCGGGGAGTTGAATATGAGATTACATCAAGGAGAATATTTAAGAAATATTGAAACTACTAAGTAGAGAAGGAAGTTAAGTACCTTTGTAGTGCTGATATTATAAGTCTTTTTCCTAAGCATACTCAGTATATTGAAGGATTTTTTGGTACAGGAGCAGTATTTTTTGCAAAACCATTAGCCCATTATAATATACTTAATGATAATTCTAAATTTATATATAAGTTTTTCTATATCTTAAGACAAGATCCTGAGTTGCTTTACAATCGTGTAAGAGATGCGATTATTTATGACAGCATAATTGATGAGAACAGAGACAAAATTGAGTACATGGTGCTTAGATGTTTATATTCACTTTATGGTTCATCTAGTTCAACTATGAAGTTGGATCGAAGTAATGCCAAGAGATTGTTTTTAGAAAACCTTCAAATTTATAAGTCTAGATTTAAAGAGATGCTTGATAATGCAATATTTACATCACGAGATATATTTAAATTTTTAGCTGCACTACCTAATCGAGACAAGGTAAGCTCAACATTTGTATATCTTGACCCTCCATATTCAATTTCTCATGGGAATCTTGCTGATAATCGTGGATGGAATTTAGATTCTCTAGAGAGACTTATTATAGAGCTTAAGAGATATAACTGGCATTTTGCAGTAAGTGAATTTGATGATTTAAGAGTAGTTAAGCTTTTCTTAAAGCATAATCTTTTCATAAACTATGTAGCACGCTCAACTGGTATAGCAAGTATTTTCAAGCAAACTAAACATGAGCTACTAGCTACTTCATACAAAACTAATAGGTCAAGTATGGATTTAAAGAGTATTCGTTATGCTTGAACGGAAATGTTTAAAATGCAAGCGTAAAGAGAAAGGACTCTAGAAAAGTTTAAAGTCCCTGTTCTCTTTTCATAATGAAATTTTGGTTTAAAGAATATATATATTATAAACTATAATTTTATCAAAAACAAAGGATTAACAAATATTTTTTTTGTAAAAATAAATACCTAAATGTCAAATTAGGTATTTACTGGTGCTTGGTAAAAATCTTGAAGTGGGGGGAGTAGTACCTTAAAAATATTAGCAAAACTTAAAAGTTATTTCAAGCTAGTTTTGATATCTTTGTAAGCCTGTATTTTACTTGCACTTGAGAGACCATAAACATTATCAATCTCAGAAGTAGATGAATATTTCATAAGTTCTTTAATTTCAAATGAATTATATCCTCTAGACTTTAGTGATGCTATAAATATATTACGAAGTATATGCAAAGATTTGCGATGTTTAAATCCTCCCTTAATGAGTAATTCCTTAAACTGTTTTGAAATTTCAGTTATGTTAATTTTATTGTCACGAAATTTAAGTTTACTTTTTTGAAATAGATATGTACGTCTTGTGTCTTTTCCTTTAGATAAAAAGTAGTTTTGATGGGCTTGCATTATAGATTTAAATTCAGATTTACTAATGACTACTTCTCTAATACAGATATTGCTACGTTTTTTAGCTACATTAACGCGAATAGAATAAAATACTTCACCATTACTACACGTCTCTTTATATATGTCAGTAAGTTTTACATTTTGCATCTCAACACCCCTACAACCAGTAATTGAGAGTAAGTGTACAAACCATCCTGAAATGGGGTCTAGACTTTTAAGTCTCTCTATAGAGCGTTTTACAAGTCTAATTGTCTTGTCATTTAGATAAAATCTTAAAGGGGGGGATAATTTTTTAGTATGTCTAGTTTTGCTTTGACTTTTAATTAAAGTTAATTCTTCACTTAAGCGTTGATTTTGCATTTCTAATTCTTTAATTTTTAAGTTAAGATTGCAGTTAATTAAATGTTTCCCTTTCATGTAATTTCAAAGTTAACTAAACACATTAAAAATATATAAAATTAGTTATAAAAATATTAGCAAATACTTACACGTAGAGTCAATTTTTAAAGGTCTTCATTGTAAGAGAAATATTCTGTGTAGAATACTTGTAATTTAGAGAAAGGTTGTTTTAAGGATAAGCAGCACAAAATATCTAGTATACTTTGTGTTATCTTTAACAAATACTTATAATTTTACTCTACATTTACTTTATTTATTGATTTAATAGCTTTCAACTTTGCAATGATGGGTTTTTTAGTATAAAATTTAAATTCTCTATTTCTCTTAACTTAAAGTTAACAAAATGTTTACTTTTTACTTTTACTTAATCCTTTTATTTATTTTTTAACAAATCTTTTTATTTTATTTTTTTTGATTGAATAGACATCTTCCATTAGCATTATACTATTCTTACCATCTTAAAGTTGCATTTAGTGAATAACTTTTATTTATAAGTCCTTCTTTAAACAATTTCAGTATTTTGTTGTTATCAGTTTCAGGAGACAAATAAAGATTAGGTTCAATATGATTAAAAAGATTGCTTATATCGCTATGATTTGGATCAGTTAGGGAGGGATCAAGATTCTTGTTTATGTCATCAGTTATATATTGTTCAAGAGTGATATCATTTGCAGTAAGATTTGTGTATTTTTCCTTTTTAGATTTTAAAATATTATAAACAGTAGTAAAAGCATTAGCCAATTCTTTTTGTTTTTGTATGTCTTTTGAAATCCAATTTAGAAAGTTTTTGTATTTTTTTATTTTATCTTTAAATTCTTGATAAGCTGGATGTTCTGGGCTTGTATCGCTTACGTTTTTATTTATATAAAGATTTAAACTAAAATTGAATATGTTGAACTTGTGTTGTTCATCATCAGTTAAAGTAATCACTTCTTTTGGTTTTTCTTCACTATTTCGCTCTTCTTTGTTACCTTCTTGTAGATTAGTAAAATGATTATTTTTAGGATTACTAGTAAATACTGTATTTTTTGGTACCATACTTAGTTCGTGTCCACTACAACAATATAATAGTAGTGAGCTACAAAGTATTGTTAATTTTATATATTTTTTCATATAAATATTCCCCTCATTAGTTCAAGTATTATAATCTATTTGTTTGATATTGAGTATAGATTTGTAATCTTATTACTTGTGTTATATAGTTTATGTTAAAATAAGTTAACAAAAATTAACTTGTTTTGACTTAATTTAATTTTAACTATGGTTAAAGAAGTATGTGTAAAGAAAAGAAGTCGTTTGATGATTATGTTATGTATTTTAATGAAGGAAAGCTTAATGATACAGGTATTGCAAGAGAGCTTGGAGTTAGTCGTGCTAATGTGTGTAAAATGAGGCGAAAATGGGAAAGAAGAGAAATTGACAATATGGAAAGTTCTAATAAATTAACAATAAGTGAAGATACACTAACTAATATTTTAATTCGGGCATCTGAGAGTAATGCGCAAGCAAGCAATCTTAAGAGTCAATTTAATATTGCTAAGAGTACATTGGGACTTAAATTTATTAATTCATTCAATAGATATTTAAAGTTAGAGCTTAAATCTTATAATCAAAAGATAGAAATATTAGAGAGCCAGATTCTTCATCTTAAGGAGAATATTGACACAAAAGATAATGAAGAGCTTAATTATAAGATATTAGAACTTGATAATGTGAGAAGAAAGAAAGAGATACAAGAAATGGATTTGATTTATCAGGTAATGGTTAAATTAAAAGCCACTGATCTTGATTTACAAAGTAAATTTAAGATTTAAAGGATATAGAGTGGATATATACAAGCTACCGTTATTTAAAGAGATGCAAAGAGAATATAAACGTTCATTTGATATTGATATTACGTCTTTTATTAAACCGAAGAATATAATAATTGATTTTAAAGGGTTTGAGAGTAAATATTTAACTAAAAAACAACTTAAAGTAGTACGTAATATCGAGAAGAATAATCAAAGTAAAATTATCCTATCAGGTGGTATTGCAAGTGGAAAAACATTTTTAGCTTGTTATTTATATCTAAAGATGCTCATTAAGAATAGGCATCTATACAGGCAAGATACTAATAATTTTATAATAGGAAATTCACAAAAATCATTAAAGGTTAATGTTTTAGGGCAGTTTGAAAAGATTGCTAGTATGCTTAAAATACCCTTTAGGCCAAAATTTTCTAATACATCATATTTTGAAATAGACTCACTAAAAGTTAATCTGTATGGTGGTGATAAGGTAAGTGATTTTGAGCGGTTTAGAGGCTCTAATTCGGCGCTTATTTACGTTAATGAAGCTACTACACTGCATAAAGAAACATTAATAGAATGTTTAAAAAGGCTTAGAGTAGGAATGCAGTCAATTATATTTGATACCAATCCTGATAGCCCGGAGCATTTCTTTAAGCTTGATTATATTGATAATACAAAAATTTACTCTACATATAACTTTACAACATATGATAATGAATTAATTGCTAGAGAATTTATTAAAAACCAAGAAGAGATTTACAGGGACATTCCAACATATAAAGCAAGGGTTTTACTTGGAGAATGGGTCCCGTCCTGTGATGCGATATTTACTAATGTTAATCTTACAAGTAAGCATGAATTTATATCCCCAATAGCATATTTAGATCCTGCATATAGTATAGGAGGAGATAATACAGCGCTTTGTGTTTTGGAGCGAGTAGATCAAAGTTATTATGCATTTATTTTTCAAGAAAAGTTACCAGTAGGTGATCCTAAGATGTTAAATACAATTAAAACTATACTTACAAATCTTAATGTACACAAACTATATGTTGAAGATAGGGATAACGTTTCTGGGCATGGGAATGTGACTAAAACGTTTCTTAAACTTAGGGCGGGTATGAGTCATAAGTTTAAAATTGCTCCAATTAAACCTATAAGTAATAAATTTACTAGAATTGCTACATTAATAGAGCCATTTGCAACTTCTAAACTTAGTATTATGGATTATTCAAGTAAATCAGCTATATCTGATATTTATAAGTACAAAGGAGATGGTAAGAGTGATGATGATTCATTAGATAGCCTATCAGCATCATATATGTTATTGACCCTAAGTATGCGTACCCTCAGAGCACATTTTACTAAAATAAGGTTCCTATAATACTTAAAATATTATATAATAATTACATAAGGAGTTTTTTATGGGACTTGCGCAGCCTGTTATTACTCAGCAAATGGTTATAGCTGAACTTACTAAAGCCGGTATTAAAAGAGATATTGCTATTGATCTCTCTTATAGGTATTATCGTAATGAACTGACTTATAAAGATATTGAATTCTTAAAAGAAAACTTTGATATTAAACTTGAAAAGGTAGAATCACTCTTACAAGCTGATATTAGAGACCTGGATAATAAAATTGATAACGTTAGAAGTGAATTAAAATCTGATATTAAAGATCTCGATAATAAATTCGATACCAAATTTAATGAACTTAATACCAAAATAGATACTAAATTTAATGAACTCGATAAAAAAATAGACACCGTTGAGAATAATCTTAACACCAAAATAGACACTGTAGAGAATAACTTTAACCTTAAGCTTGAAAAAGTTGAAGCTCTCTTACAATCTGAGATTAAATCTGTCAAAACCGAACTTGATAATAAGATTGATACCAAATTCAATGAACTTGATAACAAAATTGACAATGTTAGAACTGAACTGAAATCAGATATTAAGGACCTCGATAATAAACTTAAACTTCATGGTTGGATGTTTGGAACTCTTATTACCCTTAATATAGGAATATTCTTAGCATTAATGTCATTATTAGTAAAGTAAATTTATTTACCTATTCCTTTATTTAATTGACCTTCTTTAAATTATCTTTTTTTAGTCATTTTTTACAAAAATTATTTAAATTTTGTTAGAAATAATTAGTTTTTGTCAATTGTTGCGTTATATTTTCTCCATATGCTTAATTGATGGTGAAAGGTTAAAGAAGCCATGATTTTAAATAGCAATATAAACGCAAAAGACTTATATAAATATTAAATATTTTTTAGAAACTACATTTCAAATGTAGCAGAAGATACTCTTAAGAATGGAATCACCTTAAATAGTATTAATACTGTTATTAATATTAATGATGCTTTAGAAGCCTTAAAAATAGAGTTAAAGACAGCATTATTGCAGTGCCTAATTAGTTACCGTTTTAATGGTGTTGGATACATTTTAGTTAAAACTGCTGACGCTTTAGAAGATTTACACTTAAGCGTGAACCGAGAACTTCCTACTGGATTTATGTATCTTGACTATAACAGCGTTCGCGATGAGGGGCCTGACTTTACTTATATAACATACAATTTCAAAGTAAATACAGATGAGAAGGTATCTTATAGAGAAGTAAAGATTCATAAGAGTAGGGTAATCATACACTCTAATTATGATTATATACTTAAAGCCTACAGTCCATGTTATACGCAAAGTTTTTTGCTTAATATATATCTTTTTGAAGAAATATATAAAGAAATAGAGCGGCGAATAGGGCAACATAACTTTTTATTCTACAAAGATGAATCATTAGCAACATTACAAGATGCCTTAAGTGATGCTACAAACTCATTAGAGCTTTTAACTAAGGGTGTTAATTATAAGCCAAGCATATTTTCTAACCTGTTTAAAAGAAATGTAGATGAAGAGCAAAGTCATATAAACACACTTAAGAGTGTAAATAGAGATTTAGAGCGAGAGCTCTCTAAACTTATATCTAACATAAATAATAATGGTATTTTTTACAGTGGCACACCAGATGCGTCACTTGAAGTTATTAAGTATGACTTAACCTATTTAAAGGAAGCATTAGCCTTAGTAAAGGCAAAGATTGGTGCTGACACAAAAGAGCCATTAACTAGAAGCTTTAATGAACAAACCAAGGGGCTTGGGAATGATGGTAAAGGTGATAGGTCTAATTATTATGACTTTTTAAAAAGTGTTCAAGAAGAGTTAGAGATTAGTTGTAATAGTAAACTTGTTAAACATTATCATTTAGACATGAGATTTAATTCACTTTATGTACTAACTGAAGAAGAAAAGTATGAGAGTGATATGCGACTTATAGAATTAGCCCTTAAATATAAGGAATTGGAGTTAAGTAAAACATTAAGCACAAGAGAACTTAATGTTTTAAAGCATAAATTATTTTTTTATGAAGGTTAATAAGGAGATTTTATGAATCAAAACATACAAGAAAATATAGATAGCACACAAAATGATGGCTTAGCTAAGAGTGTAGAGGATAACTTGGAGGGTAGCAATGGTATTACTTTAAGTTTAAAAGAATATAAGGAATATGAAGAATATAAAGCGTACAAAGCAGCAAAAGAATCTGAAGATAAGAATTTAAGTATTAATGAGATGATATCAAAAGAGCTTGCTGATTCACAAGTGCGCTTGGAAGAAGAAAATAGATTACTCAGTGAAGCTACTCGTATTAATGAGATTGATACTTTAGCACGTAAACATTTAAGTTCACATTTCAATAAAGAGACACTTCTTGCTAGGGGATACTCACTGAAAGATATAATACAAGCACAACGTAGGGAACTTGTTAGGAAATATGTACCGGTTGATGATATTCAAGCTATTGCTAATGTAAGGGAAGTACAACATTTAGATGGAAAAGTACTTGAACAACTTGTAAACCTTGCTAAATCAAATATAAGAAAAAGAACTCGCTCTACTACTAGTTCCAGTCCAAAAGGGGAGATTAAACTTGACTTGGTAAATGAGGATATATCCATATTAAATTCTAACTTTAGTCCCCAAAACTTTGATGAATTTAGTATTTCTATTGCAAATGGTTATAAAGACATGAGACATGAGTTTTATAAGCTTAAAAGTCAAAAAGCTGCTTAAAGGAGATAAGTATATATGTCACAGACTATAACACAGATTAGAGAAGAATACTTAAAGAAAGTAGAAGAAATACAAGACCTAATGAAGAACCCAAATAGAGATGCTGGTCTATTTCATGTAGATATAGGTTTTAAAGATAAAGGAATACACTTTGCAAATCAAGGTGGGACTATATCCAGCAGTGTTGATAGGTTAGAAAATTATCCAATTAAGGGATATCCATACAAGAGAGGAGTAAAGTTATCTTTTGAGGATGGTTATGAACCTTGTGTTGAGGCTGGGGGTGGTTCTGACCTTTATGGAATATGCATTGATATTGATGAGTTTACTGGGACCGCAACAGTAATTCCTATTACAAATAATTTTACTGGATATTTAGTAGTAAAGAAGAGTAGTCAATCTTCAATTACACCAGGTGTCAAAGTTAAATTTGATACTAATGGAGAGATTGAAAATGACAGCGGTTCAGGTTCTCGTGTTATTAATGGTACTGCCTTATCAAAGGCATTTAAAATTAATGAAAACCTGTACATAGCACTTGTAAGTATATTTGGGAATCGAGGGATTGATTAATGGTGAGTAGAGAAGATCATCAAGATCCAAACTTAATACCAAATGTTAAGCATGAATCGGTTGATTCTGATATTTATTCTCAAATGGATGATACTGAAGTTATCCAGGTTTTAAAACAACAACTAGAACAAGAACAAGAAGCATCCATGCAAGATGATTCTACAAAAGTTAGGCGAAGAGGTAAGAGACATGCAGCAGTACTAGAGACAGACCAAGGTAAGACGCTTAAAGAATATTTGTTAAAATTGCGAAAATACTCTAAAAGTTTTGATGATGAGTCACCTGTTTTTAAAGCCAAGACTGGATTTAGAGATAAAAATTTAACATTTGATGCTATATGTCAATCTGTATCAAGTAGCACAGATAAATTAGAAGAATACCCATCTTTAGGATTTCCATACAAACGTGCTGTTAAATTAAAAATTGAAACAAGTAAATCTGATGAAGTGCAAGTAGAAGTTTCTGATGGCAAGAATATGTATGGAATATGCATTGATATAGATGAGAATACTAATGTGGCAACGGTAATACCAATAACTGATAATTTTGAGGGTTACGTTGTATCTGGAAGCTCAAGTGGGATTGCAATAGGTGATAGATTAGATTTCAATTCAAATGGAGAAGTGATTAAAGCATCTAGTACCTCATCAGTTTCAATTAACGCAATTGCACTAAGTAACATATTTACATTACACCTTACTGATGAGAATGATAAGCGAGGGCAAGAAGATTATAAATTGTATTTAGTAAAGATATCTCTTTATGGTAATAAGGCAATTTCTTAAAATAGGAGGATTACAGTGTCAAGTGTAACTGAGTTAGTAAATAAATATGAAGAACAAGCTAAAAAACTAAAAAAGCTAATGAAGAATCCTAGCAATGATGGTTGTGTCTTTAGTAACACTACTGATTTTAGAGATAAGAATTTACATTTTAGTAATTCTGGCGGGACTCTAACTAGTAAGCATGACAAGTTAGAGAATTACTTCTTTAAAGGCTATCCATACAAAAGAGGAGTAAAACGTGTTGTAGATCCACACTATGAACCACATGTTGAAGCTGGAGGTGAGGATGACCTTTATGGAATATGCATAGATGTTGATGAATTTACTAGTACCGCAACAGTAATTCCTATTACAAATAGATTTCAAGGGTATCTTGTAGCTAAAGATAATTCTATTAAGGAAAAAGATAAGCTTAAATTTAACTCAAATGGACAAGTTGAAAAGAATACTTCAAGTAATAACAAAATTAATGCAGTAGCATTGTCAAATTCAATCGAAATTGATAGTACGGATAACCTTTACATAGTACATGTGGCTGTTTATGGTAATAAAGGTAAGCCAAGTTAATAAATTAAAGGAGTTTAAAAATGTCAGAATTATATGACCAAAACTATTATGCTAAAGAAATAGCAAATGTATTCCCGGAGATAAAGACACCAGTATTTTACAAATGGTTTTCAAATGAACAAATCGAAGATGTCAATTTAACGATAGGATACTTAAAAACAATAAAATGGGATGCGTTTCTTGATGCAAATCCTACAACATTAGTAAATGAAGTTAATACTATTGCAACAATAGGATTTAAATCAGAGTCAATCAAGCTTAATTACCTTAGCTTACAGTACAGGTTTAGACATTTAAAGCAAACCGCTGAGAAGTTTTATAAAAATAATGATTATGCAGGTGATGTAAATAACAATTTACTCCCCTTTAGAGAAGCATATAAGCTTGCAAGCAATGAAATTATTAAACTTATTGACCATTTTATCTTAACAGGTGCTGTTTCAATCCAGAGAGATGGAAAGAATGAAAAACGCATGCTTCCTAATATGTACGGACTTCTTAATATGCCAAAACAAGTTAAAGAAGAAGTTGAGGCTTCAAATAAAGATAAAATGGATAAGATATTTGAAAAGATTGAGTCAGGACTTGCAAAATTAGAGCTAGGAGATGAATTCTCAACACCATTTATGGTATTAGTTGATCCACAAACCAGTTTGAAACTTATCAAACCATATGCAATAACAAATACGTCCTCATCATCTAACACCTATTCTTCTAATGATTCATGGGAAGACTTCCTTATTAAGACCATAAAGGCTGTTAATAATAGAAGAGAAGTATATATACAGACAAGTAACTTACTTCAAAATCAGATACTAATTTATCCATTAAATGCAGAGCTTATTAAATTTAAACCAAGTAAATACATGTTGCCAATTCCAAATGAACAAATTGATAAGGATTCAACTACTATTGCACATTCATACCTTGATTTTGTGCTTGGTGGTCTCTTAGCAACAGCAAATACTATTTTAAGAGTTGATATTAAGGCATAAAGTTAATAATTATTAGGAGAGGAGAAGATATGTCAGGCGAGCTTCAAACACTTCACAGTAAAGTCTTAAGTTTACTTAACTTAAATGAAGACATATTATCATTTACACAGTTTGAAACTTACACAGAATTACTTGAGATGATAATAATTACTAAAAGCATTGATGCTCGTATGCTTAGCTCCTCAAGTCTGATATTACTGCTTTGTTACTATATAGGCTGCAAGCTAAGTCAAGCAGGAGTAATACGTGAATTTGGCCTTGAGAGGATTAAAAATGAAAAGCTAAATGAGCTTGAAATTTCATATCATCCTGCTAGTAATGAGGCTAATACTAATTTAAGTTTTTGTAGACAGTTTGAATCGCTACTTGGTGCTCTAAAAAGCCAAACAAACATGCCCTCTTGTTGTATAGGATTTATAAAGTGATTAGTAACGTTAGAAATGGGTTTTCAAGACTAGCATCAAGAGTAATCTCTTACTTTCAAAATGAAGAGAATTTCAAACTTCACAAAGGTAATTACTCTAAGTGTGAGGAGTTAGCTTCTCATGAGATAACTTATGATAAGGGTAAGTTTAGCAAGTTTACAGGAGTACTCTTTAGTATCAAAGCTGACACGCTTGCAAGCTTGCCTGAAATTAATCTTTATGATGTTAAGTCACTTCATAAACTTTATACTACCTCTAGTCTAGAGTTTGAACTTAAAGATAGAATTTCAGCTCAAAGTACATTTTATGAAATTTTAAGTATCGACTCTAGTATTGGCTATCTTACTATGATTTTGAAGGAAGTAGAATGGAAGTAGAGATTGGTTGGTTTGATAAACGCAATGCTAAAATTGCAAGTCTTCATCAGATGGGTAGTAGCAAATTGCCTATAAGGTCACATCTTTATTCTGTAGCTGAGTCTTATGAATTTAGAGAGTATATAAATACACCTTATATAAGAACCTGTTTTCTTAAAAGTCCAAAAAAAGGCATGCAAGCTATAGGAGAAGCATTTATTACTTATTACACAAATTATGTCATGTCAAAAAAGGTAAAACCCGCACTATCTAGCAAGACAATTGACTTTAAGAGAGATAAAGGTTCGCATCATCCAGAAGTTACTCTAGTTGATACTGAAGAGATGATAAATTCTATTAGCTATAGGATAAATGAGTGATATTAAGTACAAAAGACATACATAAAAGCTTAATCTCGTATTTTAAAAATTTTAAAGAACGTACTTCTAAATTAGCTCTAAATTTAGATTTAATCAATACATACAATCATCCATACATGTCTAAATACACTCTTGAGTGTGCAAACATTATTGCAATTAAATTTGAAAATATGGATGACTTAACATTAGGCTCAAGAGCTGGTGCATTTTATAAGAATGTGAATGAGTTTGTCCTGAATTTTCAAATATTCATCTTAAGTCAGGTTATAAGCTCTAAAGAGAGAGATGCTTATTACACAATGTTTCAAATCTATAGTCTACTTAGTGATTTTATTTATGAGAATACTCATAAGGTAACGCTGCAAAGTGAAGATGAGCGGTACTTAACTGAACTTAATTTTTATATTTATCCTACAACAAATATGCAAAATAGTGGACTTGTTAAAATTGATTCTAATTATAGCAATGCTGCATATTGTTGCAATCAAGCTTTTAAAGCTAGTGTGCAAGTAATCGAACAACTAATTAAGGAGGAGAAGTAAATGCCGCAAGATACAATTAGTGTGAATTTGGTACATTCTAAATTAGATATAAATTATGTAAATTACTACACACCTTTACTTGTGTACAAATGTTCCAAAATTAAAGTTAACACCACAACGCCTAAGATTAAGATATTAAACTTAAATATAAATAGCTTTGAGAGACAAATTGACGCACTTGAGAAGGAAGGTAGTAATAGTGATGATGAATTTGGTAAAGAGAAGGAATACTTAAAGGGAGCAATCCAAGCATTCTTCTCAGCAGGTGATTCTGGACTTAAATCAGTTAAACTACTCATATATAAAGAAGGAACTGAATCAAAAGCAATTAAGACAGAGCTTAAAGACAATAGATATACATTTATTGTACTTATAAACACTTACGTAAATAACAGTGATGGTGGTGATGGGCTTGCACTTTACAAAGATGATTATACACATTTTAAAGATGATAAGCACTTTTTTGTATTTGCAACAAAAGAATCTGAAGTAAAAGAGTTGTTTAAAGATGGTGCGAATTCTAAATCTAAAATTATTGTTATCCACTCACAAGGTGATGCACATCTTCACTTAAGATTTATATCTAAATACTTACATGAAGCTAGCATATTTCAAGCTGCTAATCCTTATGGACTCAAATTTAGCAGCTTGGAGCCTATTACTGATGATGATACAATTTCTAAACTTCGGAACGCGAATATTAATTTTTATGCACTGCTTAATGAGACTGGTCTTGATGGTGTTAAAGCTTTTAAAGAAGGGGTCACACTTGAAGGTGCTCCAATTGATGAAATTTTCACTTATCATTATATCAAATATGAACTTACATCACAGCTTATTAGAGTATGGAATTTTAATAACAGACAAAATAGTAAATTATCAGAATTGCAACTCTCAGGTAAGCGAGACAATGCTTACAGTTCGGCTGTTGAGTGTATGCTTAAACGTTTCATTGATAGGGGTGTAATTGTTGCGTACTCTAATCTTAAAATCCAAATATCACCAACACAAGCTCTAAAGCTTTTCTTATCAGTAGAGATTACTTATAACTACTCTATGAACGCAGTTCTTCTAAACATTACAGCACAAGATATACAAAATTACTTAAATAGCTTAAAGGAGACTTAAGAAATGACACAATGTTATGATTTAAGAAACATAGTTTTCTCTATTGGCGGCCATGAGATTCAAAGCGGTAAGTTAGAACTTACAAGTGAACCTACAACAAGAGCGGTAGCTAGCAGTGAAGATAGAGGAATGCCTATAGTTAGCTTTAGAGACCCTAGAACCATTGTTTTCATATTCAATATTGAGGTTTCAATTGGTACTTATGATTACAAACTCCTAACAAAGCTTTCAAAAGACCAATTTTATAACATATCCAAAAGTAAAAATGAAAGAATGTTAGATTTAGTATTCAATGACCTAGAAGACATCAAAATCATATCTAACTCTGCATTTTTTGCAGAAGAACCTTCAAGAAGTTACTCTGTTGAAGCTGAAAAAGTTACTTTTGAGATAAGAGCTGTTGGATGCACAGTTGACAATTAAATTTAATAATTAAGGAGGATTTGTGATTACACGTTACAAAATGAATATTTTAACTAAAAGTAAGACGCATACATTTGAAGTTAGAGTACTTCCTGTTTACAAGTGGGACTCTATATTAGGATTTTCACAAAGTGAAGGCATACATAAACTAAATGAAATTAAATACTTAAACGAAATTACTAATTTAATGATTAAACCTGGCTTTTTAGATGAATTTTATCTTATCTTAAATGAAAATAGAGAGTACATTACTTACTATAAAGAATATCTTCAAGCCATACTTTACTCAATTCAGTTTGATACATTCAAATCAGATCCTGACTTTAAGAGACCAAATTTAGTTTACTTAAGTCATTATCTAAATAATACTAGTGGCTTTATACAATTTGATTACATTGATGATAGTTGGAATTATGAAGAGATAATACAAAATATCAAAATATAGAAGGTATTTAAAATTTATGAAAAGCAGTAGTAATGAGTATATACAAGTATTACATGAAACTAAGCTTGAATATTTTAAGCTACTTGAAGAGATAAAACAAAACAAATATTTCTTTCCAATTATCATGGGTGTTTGCACTTTAAATGACGTCAAAACACTAAATTATAAAGATTTAATGGAAGTTAACAAAATATCTGAACTTAAACTTGAAAAGCAAATATTTGAAATGTTCCTTAGTAAAGGTGTATTATGAACACAACAAAATTTACAATTAAATTTAAAGGTGTACTTGATCACGCATCAACTCGCAAATCTTTAGAGAGCGACATTTCTAAACTAGAACGTTTAATTAAACCTAAGCGATCACATCTAAAGAGTACTAAGGATATATTAAAACACAATTTATATGAGAAGAAACGTGAACTATCTAAACAAAACAAATATGAACGTTTAAGGGAGGGTGTAGAAAAGTTTAGACTCAGTGAGACTAAAAAACTCATTAAGCTTGGATACACATTTGAAAACGCTAGGCGAAAAGCATTCAAGCATTCCTTAATGTCAACTAAAGAGCTAAGACGACTAGAATATGAAGATTTGAAACGTGGAGGGCACAAAGAAATAGCACTTAACAAAACCGTTCAAAGTAGTATTCTTAAAGGCGCTAGTATTTTAAAAATCGCTGCTGGGACTGCTCTTGGAAATGCTGTTAGTAGTGGTGCTTCGGGAATATTTAGTTATGCTAAGAAATCTTTAGAAGACAATGCAAAATTAAGTAAAACACATTCAATTACTTCAAAAGTATTTACAGAAGGTGAGAAGAAATCACTAAGTGGTATGCTTAAAGGAATTTCCGGATTTGAAAGGGATTTAGAGAGAGAAGATTTCCTAAACTTGGCTGGGATAATTAGAAAAGAACTTGTATTTTTAGGTCAAAACAATGAAAGTAATCTTAAAAAGGCAGTAGAATTTGCTGCAAAGCTTAAATCTACTGGGGTTGTTGATGATACTAACTCGGCTACCAAAGCAGTAGTAGAATTCTTGCAAGGTAAAAGCGGTCCTCTTTATGACATTATGAGCTCATTTAAAGAGTTTACTGGTAAATATAATGAACGAGCCGCAATGGAATATGACATACTAGCACCAGGCCAGGCCCTTGATTACAGAAGTCATAAACTAAAGGAAGTAATTAACGATTGGAACTCACTTAAATTTCCTACTTACTCAAGCTCGAGCGAAGAGGCTAAAAGTAGCTTAGAAAAGCTTAATGACACAGGTTCAAAACTTACTGCCAAGGTATTAGAACCGTTAGTTACTTCTTTAAACAAAATACTCGATTGGGCTTTAACGTTTAATTTTCAAACACATGTTACCGACCCTTTAATAAAGGGCATTAAAAGTATTTTTTCTCTAGACGCATTAATTGCAAGACTTAAAGCAATACTTCCTAAATTTTTAGGCGGAGATGGTGGTAAGAGTCTTGATAAACTTAAAACAGAAGAAGATTCAAGT
The DNA here is from genome assembly GCF_023035875.1 of Borrelia puertoricensis. NCBI lineage: Bacteria > Pseudomonadati > Spirochaetota > Spirochaetia > Spirochaetales > Borreliaceae > Borrelia > Borrelia puertoricensis. The sequence goes on along the minus strand of NZ_CP075387.1, from coordinate 10,891 downwards.
ATAAGGACACCTTAAATATATGATATCACAATTTACAACTGATTTTACTTATAAATACAAAGACACAGCACCCCTAAAGGCAACCCTAGACCCTTTAAATCTTACACCATCACAAATAACAAATATTCTTAAAGAAACATTTAATGAAATCTCTACTGTGTTTATGGCATATAATTTCTTAAGTTTATGTCCAAGGATGGACTTTAAAGGACTTGGATATGTCCCTCAAGGGTTCTTCATTTTACCTAAAAGTGAACTAATTAGCACAACTTACACCACAACATGTTCAAAACGTCCTGTAATTGACTATTATACACGTAAAGCTGAATATGTAAGCTACAATCCAACTTTTACTGGCGAAGTTATCACACTAAATAATGCTGTATTAACTAGTGCTTATAAGGAACTGCTTAATTTTTCAACCAGTACGGCTTTTGGAAAGTTAATTTTTCCTCATACTAGTAATTTAGCAAAACAACAACTGGTTAACAGAGTGCAAGAGAGTGTACCATTTAGCCTCTACAGCCCAACTCTAGGGTTTAGAAGCATAGTTGCAATTACATCTCTTACCCTTAAAGACACAGTATACCTTGATGAGGTTGAAATTAGTCTCACATTAGAAGTTCTTAAAACATTTAATGTATATAAAGGATAAGGAAATGGATCTCAGGCTTATCAAATACGACTTTAAAATCGAATTTTATAACCTAAGTCAAACTAGCACATCAGAAGAAAAACCTAAAATCATAATTAAAACTGAAGACGGTATACACATTGACATATCAATATCTGATATTTACTCAAGCAATAATTATGTGTGTGCAAAGAGAAGCAAGCTAACTCTTTGGAACTTATCTCTTGATTTTACTCGTAATGTAAATGAAGGAGATATTGTAAAGATATTTTATAAAAAATTTGCTGACTCTAGAGATTATGATTTTATTATGTCAGGGTATTTAGGTGTTCCTATGAGTACTGATTATGATACTGGTGATTTTAGTGTTGATCTTGAAGTTCATCTGTCAACAAAAAGTAATTATTTCAATCGCAAACTTGACATAAATCAATTTCAAGGCATGAGTGTAGAGAATGCCATCTCTATAGCATTTCCTAATAGACATATAATCAATATGAGTTATGCTGATAGAACAAAAATTATAGATGAGAGTTTTTGTGCAAATACTCCTCTTGAGTTTATTGAAAAGATAACTAAAAAGTATGTTCAAAGTGTTAGAACAGATATTATACCTAAAGATCAAAGACAAATTATTAAAGAATCAACTCTAGGACTTGAGCATGTTGAGTGTAATTATATCTTTACTAACGCAACACCTGAAGCTGGACATACAAATTATTTACTACTTGAAGATTTTGGTCTTCACTTTATCCCGCAACAAGAAATTGCTATCGGAAGTACCCGCAATATAAGACTTATATATTGGAATGCCAAGATTATGTATACACACAAACTAAAAGTTGGTGATAGGGTCAAATTTCTAGACTCTCTGGGGAGTGAAGTTAAGAGTAGCATTATAGAGACTAGTGCTGCTTTAAGCAATACTGGTGAGTGCTCACTTACCTTGAAGCTTTATGATGACTCTAATTATTTAAATATCAAAGGAGAAGCTAAATAAATATGAACTTGAATTATGAAATATACAGAATGAATAGCCAAATGAAAGGTTCAGCACTAACACAAGAAGAGATCAAACTATGGATTTACAGAAACATCTTTATCTCTAGGCTAGGAATAATTAAATCTTTCAACCCCTCTACACAAGAAGGTGTAGTTTTACTCTCTGGAGAGACAGATTTAGAGATTAAAACACGAAATATATCAAATATGCACTTTAATCTTAGCGAAGGTGAGAGTGTTATCCTTCTTCAAAGTAGTATTAACCTTTTTAATGAGGATGATGATAATTATTTTGATAAAAACTATTTCTATATTCTAAAGCCTATTAATATGCAAAATGCTACTATCAAAGTTAATGACTTTGCAATTGACATACAACACCCAATAGACATTAAAGCTAATAATACAAGTTTAAAGGCAGTACTAGAAGAGATTGTCTCTTGTCTATACAATTTAAGGGTTACTGGACAATCAGTCGTTGATCCTAGTTTTTACAGTAATCTTACAAAGATTACAACTAAGATAAATATGTTACTTAAATAGGTTTTTGTTAAATTAAGCAATATACTTGCTAACTTGAGGGTTAGACATTGGATTTACAAATTGACAATCAATTTAATTCTGTCTTTAATGAGGACTTAGCATTAATTAATGGAATAAACGAACAAAAGCAACGTTTATTTATTTTCCTTAAAACTCCAAAGGGTAGTATTAAAAATGCTCCTAATTGGGGATTTGATTATGATTTAGCTTTAAGATTTGCTAAGGTAAGCTCTTTAACACAAATTAAAACTTACCTTTCAAATATTATACAAGACCTAAAGATTGACGCTATCAACATTGAAACAACGATTATAAATAAAAAATTAAACATTACATTTGAATTTGCAAACGACACCCTAGATATGGAGATTTGCATATGAGTATTCTCTTTGATCCTGACTTTGGAACTTTAAAACAGGATATACAACAAATAATTAATACCAAACGTGAATATTTAAAAGACATGTATGGAATTACAATTAATAATGACCCCACATCAATTTACAATATCATTGCAAGCTCACTTGCAATAAAAGAATATGAACTTATAGGTGAGGTTAACAAATTATTTTCTCTTCTTAAACCAGATGCTCCTTATTGGAGAGAGATACAAAAACATATAAGCATTAAAAGTACTACCTATGATGCTATAAAGAGTGCATTACTAAATCTTAATGGAATTAGTAATGTCAATATTAAAAGCACAGCCGGAAAGGCTAGTATTTACCTAATATTAGATGACTTGATGATGAGTGAAGATAAGAGTCAAATTACAAACTCTAATCTTAAAGCATTAATTTGGGAGACACTTTATCTTACATGTCCTGTTGGTACAGTTTTTGAAGGCGATATTCTCATAGATGGAATTAATAGCCAAAACCAAAAAATTGATTACAAAGTATCAATTGGCAAACGCAAGTACGCATATCTTAAGAGTAAATACAAAGTCAATCTTGAAAATCACATATATTTGAACATTGACTCTAAAATTAGAGAAATTTATACTCGAATTAAAAATAATAACTACACAGATATGGGAATCAGTTTTGAATATCAAGATTTCTTTGCTCCTGTTAATGAAATTAAAGGTGTTCATTGCATTGACATCTCCATTGCTATAAAAGATAACCTGGAGGTAAAAATTACTGATATTAATACAAGTGAGTTCAAGCAAAATGAGAATATTCAAATTCAAGCAAATGAAATTTTAGATCTCAACTTTAATGCTGATCGCTTGCTAATTGATATCTCTTCATAAAAAAAAGGATAGATTATGGTAAATATACCTACATTTCTTAAAGACACCCAAGTTGAAAAAATAATAAATACTGAACTGGTGTTTATAAATAAAATCATAAAAGAAATTAAAGAGCTTATTGCTAATTTTGAAGATACTCATGCTAGCGAGCATTTAAATTCAAGATTCATAGCGTTTTGGTTATCTGATATACTACAAATTATTTACTCAACCAACCAAACACTTGACACACTTGCTAAAAATATTGATAGTGTGCTGTTTGCTCTACGTCATATTGGAACACATGAATCATTTATAAAACTATTTAAGGCTTTTCTTAATGTTGATATTGTGCCTACTACCTTAGAACCTGGTGTTATTAATATCAAACTTAAGAGTCATATTAAAACTAATGTTATCGTATTTATTGTAGGTAGTACTCCAAAAGCCACCCCATATAAAAAAATTATATTCAGGACTAAAGAGAATGGGCAAATCTTTAAAAAAGCTTGGACTATGACCTTGCTTCCTAAAGGATATGAGCATTCAATTTATGCATTTATCAAAAAACTGATTCCCATTGGAAGGGTACTTAAGATACAAAACCATGAGGGTAAATTCGTCAGAGAATTTAAAGGATAATAATTTAAGGAGATTTTATGTCAACTCAAGCACAAGAGAGTGTTGTAAAACACGATGATACAATTGAGATTAAAAATCTAAATAAAGTAACCAAACTTGAACCTACTAATCTTTTGGTTCTAGATGATGGGTTTTCTAGTTGTCATGCCATTACTCTTGATAACTTCCATAAAGACTTACATACAAAAATATTTATTGATGATGGCGATCGAAAGAATGATTTCAAACAAGTTATCAAAACACTAATTGCCAATGAATTACTAGGTGACTCCAACTTTATAAACCAAGTTTATAGTCAAGTACTTACCAAATTTTTAAATGATGACTCTAGTAGTATTTCAAAGACATATAGTAAAGTTGTAGAAAAACTTAACAATAATGAATCTAGTGTTATGGACAGTATTATAAGTAAAGTTACAAATAAATTTGAATCTAACTTACCTGAAGATAATTTAAGCAAAAGTCATTACCTTATAGGACTTTACTACTCTAGTTTAAAGAAAATCCCAGTACAAGAATATCTAACTGGTATTAGTAATAGTTTTAGTGTAAGTAGTACTACTACAATAAGAGCAACTAGTTATAATAGTAGTGACGATTATTATAGAAACACTGTGTACATGTCTAGTTTAAAATATGGACGTTATGTTTTTAAACTTGGATCCACATCCACATCTAACCATGAAGAAATTATTATACAAACAGACAGTTCATATGATGATACTCCTATATATTTAATTGTAAAAGTTGATGCAATCTCTAATTCAACTGCTCAATCTAACAAAGAAGTAAGCATAAAATATAGCTATTCTTCAAAACGAACCCTATTTAGGCTTTCAAGTGTACACGGCGGTACAGGTTTTAATGGAAATATTTTAGAGGGTTGGTATATGCAAAAGAATGTGAGTGGCTCTCCTTTACTTGTGAAGCTATAATTTTTTATTTGTATTTTTTACCTTAGTTTTTGATATATTGATATATAGTTGTATCTACCAAATTAAATTAAAGGAGAGACAAATTGAATGAACTTGATAATAATTTATTAAATTTTTTACTTCAACTAATTAACATCAATGAAGTTAAGTTAGTTATTATTGCTGCATTTATCTTAAGTCTTGGGCTGATTTTCAAGCCAGCAATTAAAGATATACTAACTATTTTAGCTAGTAAGATAAAAACACGTGTTAAAGACACAGATAAAGGAGAAGACTTATGAAATTAAGCACTGCTAAATTAAGTGTTGATATTTTAAATAACTTTACCGAAATTATTAAAAATAATCATCACGGGAAAAATACTGCTACTTACATCAACATTTTTACTAAAGTGGTTAATTATTTTTACGCTCTATATGAGGCTAGCATATACCAAATGGAAGGGAGGGAGGCTATTAAACTACTTTCTGAAATTGAGGAGATACTAAGGATTAACATTGAAATTATAGAAAATTCTATTGACTCTGATGAGCTTTCAAAATACACATCTCAACTTAGAGCTAAACGTAACAAGATAATGAGTACTTACATCAAAATGTTAAAGGAGGCATAATTTGAGCAAATTTATAAAATTGACCCTCTCAACACTTATTCTCTCATGTACATCCATAGCATCACTAACTGAAGAACCAACACCACCTAAAACACACACTATTAAAGAACTTAGTGTCTATGAAGCTAAGTTATCTGATTATGTTATGTACTTACAAGTATTCTTAACTAGAACAAAGAAAAAGGTTAATGACCCAAAGTATCCTAAGTTTACTTATTTTGACGCATCAACACTGAAATATGAGAGTACAATTGATAATTTAATGTTTAACATCAATTTGTTTCAAGAATATATCAGTATAACTAAACCCATTGTCCAAATGGTGTATAGGAAATATTCAAAATTACAAAATTAAATAAAAAAGAGAGGTTTTTATCTTAAGGCCTCTCTTTAAATGGAATAGAGATTATACTTAATTATTACATAGATATCCAAAATTATCATCACTTGCTATATATCCAAATAATTTGAGTGGACTCTGGCCATATTTTGACTCTCTGCAGGCTAAAAATTTAGAAAAACCTTCAATTACTTCTGGATCAGACTTTGTCCTCTTTAAATAACTATTTATAAGATCTCTCCAATAATCTATAGTCTTAAGCTCTGGTTTAGTTTCAAAAAACTCAAGTATACTCGAATCATCAGCATTATTTAATTGCAGTAAAAACTTATCTATTGTTTCTAAACTATCAAAAGGTGTATGATCTAATACCGAATGCATTCTTTTAGATGCTTGAAGTAAATTTTTGTAATAATGATACTTAACGGGTATACGTTTAGGCAGCTTATCAAGACTAGTTACAGATTTGTGACTTACAAGTGGCTGTTTTGTTTCACCTTTAGTTACTCTTTTAGTATTTTCGTCACTACTGGCCTGCTTCCCATTAGCTCCTTGAATATGCTCCAATGAACTAGCATCGGTGTCAACTTCACTCTCTATTGATAGGTATCCTACAAGAGCATATCTTTTATGATATGTTATGCATGAACCTACAAGTTGAGATAAAGTATTTTGATTCTTTGCCCCTAGAGAAGAAAATTCTTCTGTGTAAATTGGAGTATCAAATGACTCACAGTAGCCACTACTTGGACTGTAAAATGTTGTTGTAATAACATTAATTGTATTATTTCCCACAACTTTAAATGTTGGACATTGCAGGAAATCAATATCTAAATTGTTACTCTTTATAACATTCTTTATCTCTCTGATTATCTCATTGAAATTTTGATATTTATACCCATATCCATTAAGGTTCTTAGCAACACCACTTAAATTCATACGTAGAGTGTAGAGAGATTTTAGAAAGTTTACCCTTGCTTGATTCTCATCAGTTACTAAAGCTTGATTATTTACTCTTATATCTGTTACTTTTATCTTTTGTTTACCCAGTTTCTTAACTGATCTGCGCATTTTAGTTTTTGTCATATTTAAACTCCTTTTGTATAAATTTTTCATACAAACAACTATATAGCAAAAACTATTTTTTAACAATATTTTAACAAAAAAATCATAAATATAATGACTTACATACGAAAATATTTAATCGAAAAATTACAAAAAATCTATAGCTTACTTAAAAAATCTTAGTTTAGACTCCTTAAGTAAGCTATAGTGGCTTCAGCACAAAAATTATACAGGTAGAGTTTAAATGAACAATACCTAGTAACTGATTGTATTACTTTTTTAAATAAAAATCAAATTTATATTAACAAATATATAATTATTTTTTGATATGCTAAAAATATTTTAACCATTACTAATTTATAAAATATTTATTTATCAAAGAAGAAATAATTGGGAAAAAAATCCCTATTCCTATTATCATTAAATATATGATTCTATTTCCCGTGTTAAGTTTTTCTAATAGTACTGCATTATTATTCTGTATTTCCTTAAGTAAATTTTTCTCTATACTATCTATTTTAATATCTAGATTGGTTATTTCCTTTTGGAGATTCTTCTCTATATTAGATATATCCTTTTGCAAATTCTTCTCTACATTGTCTATTTTGATATCTAAATTAGATATGTCCCGTTTAAATTCTACCTTAGTAAATTCAATATCTTTTTTTAAGTTACTCTCTACATTAATGATTTGCTGCTCTAATGAATTCATTTTTTCTCTTAAGACTTCAAATTTAGAATTATCATTATGAAGTAAAATAAAATTCACAGCTTCTTCAGTAAATCCCTTATTTAAAAACTCATTCTTTAAATCTTCTGTTCTATATATCTTATATGCTAAATTACCCATAAAAACTCCTCGTTATTCTCCTTTTAATTCTTTATACTTTTTCAAAATTTTGTCAAGAAAATCCCTTTGATTTTCAAAAAGCTCATCCATTAAGAAACTTGTAAACTTGGCATTTTTCTTATAAAAATCATAACTCTCTTGTTTTTTTAGTTGAAATCTTAATGGTTTTATTGGATTTTGTCTTGATTTTTTAATGCTTACTCCTTCTTTATCTCGCAATGATAATAAAGAGATAGTAAGCCCATTCTCAATAATAAAACTCTCTTCTAATAATCCTTCTTCTATAGCATTTGCTAATCTAAGATAGTCATATACTTGAGTCCTTGCTATTTTATAATTCTTTGCAAAAGAATTAAAACTATTGTATCCATCCAACTTATAATATTCATTATCCTTAATTTCTTTCAAAATCTTAATAACTTCTATTTTATGAAAAATTTCCTTTTTAAAATTATTAATCAATTTATTTTTCAATTTTTGATAATAATCAAATTGATCATTATCAATTGTATCCAAATTTCTTTTATTTACTTTAATAATCATAAAAACTCCTCAAGCAATCAACATTATTTAAGTTGTCCCGATTCGGGACAACTTAAATGAACAAAATTAGCCATCATACAGCATTTTTAAATGTACTAAAAATTTATTAATAGCATTTTCATATTCCTTCATATAGTCTTTTTTTAAGGAAAATTTAGAATTACTTGCTATATTTCTATTTAAATCTTCTCTTTCTGATATAATACCTAAAAAATCACCTCTACTTTTTAACAAATTTAAAAATTCTTTATGAGTATTATTTTTTTTAAACCTAGTTATAAGCAAAAAAACCGGAAGTTTTAAACCTAACTTATTTAAGAAAAAATCAAATAAATCTAAACACTCAACTGCCCATTTTTCGGCTATTATTGGGACAATAATATAATTACTACTAAGTAATGCATTTTTCGATATCACATCAAAACTAGGAGCTGTATCTAATATTATGTAGTTATAATCATTACAAAAACAACTTAAATTTGATTTTAATAATAATTCCTTAAATTCCATGTCATTTTCATTAAGCATATGTAAACTTAAATAACTTGGCAATAAATCTAAGTTAGCATCAATATTTACAATTGCCTTTTTAATATCCAACTCATTAACCAAAACTTCATATATATTATGATGTTTTAAACTTATATTACTATCTTGTATTTTATCGTGATAATAACTAGTAACTGATGCTTGCGTATCCATATCAATTACCAAAACTTTATTTCTTTTTGATAGCAAAAATGCCAATGCTAAACAAGTTGTACTTTTTCCAACACCACCTTTAATTGATGCGATTGTAATTATTTTAGGTTTTTTTCTATCCATTTAGTTATAAGACCTCCTTCCGGTAATTTTTTTTCATAGAATTTATATACTTCTCTCTCTAATTTTGTTAACATATCAATTAAAGTTTTGTAATATCGTTTATGAACTTTATTCTTTTTAAGAAGATAAATAAAACTTCTTAAATAACAAAATACACTTCCTTTTTTAAATCTAAATTCTATGTAATAAACTTTTGAAAACGCAACCGATTTAGTAATTCCATTTTCTTCATATTTTCTGACAGCATTCTTTATAGGTTTTCTATAGCCGTAATAAATACCCAAGAATTTATCTCCTTCTTTTATAGGAAATAATCTAAAATATTCCGCCTTTTCCTCATTAAATAATCCTCTTAATGAAATAAAAAATTTGTCTTTTTGATTTTTATCAACATCAAATGTATATAGATCCTTCATAATTTTAGTGTGATATATTTTTCGACCTTCAATCTCTTCTATCTTAATAAAAAGAAGTTTTTCTTCTTTTGGAATTAACCTTATTTTTTTCTTCTCTACATTGTCTATTACATCATTCATAACAAGTCCTTTAATTAATAACCTGTTTAAATTCATTATCCTTCAGGTATTTTTGATCATTCTTTATTAAATCTAAAAAATCATAGTAATACTGATTATTAAATACTTTTCCATAATCTAACCTTTCCTGTTTACTCAAATATTCTTTCAGCAACGGTACAAACATTTCAATTCTTACTTTATGCCTTAATTGATCAATGAGTATGCTAAAGATGTTATTCCTAATATCTCTTTTATCTTTCTTAGTATTTGATTTAACACGCTCAACTGACTTCTTAAGTTTTCCTATTATATTCTTTAAATCACTGTATTTATTTTTTTCTATGATAAAGTGGGGTTTGTTCTTATATTGTTCATATACATTTTGTATTTGTGTTTCTAATTGTTTACTATCATATCCTTCATTCTCTAGATTAGCTTTTGTCTCATCTAGTATCTTGCTTAATTCTTTTTGTTTACTCTCAAGTTTACTGTTATTTGATTTAATCCTGTTTATTTTTTCATACACATTATTTTCAGCTATTTTAATGGCTTTCAATAATTGAATTTTAAAATTTTTGTCTACTTCTAAATTCAAAATAGAAAGGAAAGCATTTGATTTAAAATTGCATTTCTTAGCGTATTTCTGTACTTGTAATTTTTCTATAGATTTTATGTTGTTCTTATCTTCTTCTTTATTATTATAAGTATTATTAAAACACTCCGCTTTTTCTACACTCTCCTTTTTATTACATCTTTTTTTTAAGTAGTCATTTACACGGTTTTTGTGTCTTTCTTCTTTTTTATCTCTAAAGTGTTTATTGATTATAAGGTGACATTCTTTTTTAGAGTATTTAAGTTTGTAATGAACTTCAGTTCCCATGTTAACACCCAAGTGTTTGTGATAATTAATTGTTACTTTAAATACTTTTTCTAATTTATAAAGATATTTTTGAAGTGTTTTAAGAGTAGTTTCTTTATGACCATTGCGTTTTAAGTTTCCATTAAAGTAGTAAAGTAGATTGCTTTGTGTGTATTTTTTATGTTTATTATTGATATAGTCAATTGTTGATATTGCTACTATTAATTTGTGTTGGTATTTATTGTGGAATTGTGCATCAAGCTTTGTAGCTTGTTTATTCTCCAT
>NZ_CP075386.1 GCF_023035875.1 Borrelia puertoricensis | reverse complement strand
TGTTAATCCCCTGTTTTTGTATTACTTATTACTAATAATAACCCATTATTCAGTAATAAGTAAATCAATAATTATTAAAGATTAAAATTTATTTTTGGTTTAGCAAAAATGATAATGTTTATGACATTTTTTGTAAATATTTTTGTTAAAAAATAATATTTGCTATATATTTATTTGTATAAATACAAAAAACAGGGGATTAAATATGACAAAAATAAATAATTCAAGATCAGAGGAAGGGATGCAACAATTTAGTTTGTACAGGCAGATGGTGTTTAAGGGTTTTGAATCATTTGCATATCAGAGTCAAGAAAATCTTAAAGGTAAACAAAAACAGTTAAGTAAAATAAATAAGGTAGGACGCAAGATACCTAATATTAATAAGAATGAATGTTTTAAGTTTAATAGTAAGGTTGATTTTAGTATGCAAAGAAGAGCTTTACACAGGGTAGGAGCTAGTGAAGTTGGTAGTCTGTTTATGGGAGCTGATTCTTTAGAAGAGATGTTTATCGTAAGAATTCTTAAATCAATAGGAAGGGAAATGCCTTTTGAAGAAAATTTGAGTATGAGAAAGGGAAAGGCTTTAGAGAATTTAATAATTGACGAATTTGTAAAAACCTATGATAAGAATATTCATATATTACATAAAAATAAATATTCAAACGGTATTGATAAATATAATTACTTTAAAAAAGTTGGTAAGAGTGATTGTTTAGTTGGTGCTACAATTGATGCTTGGTTTGTTAATGGGGAAGGTGATGCTGAACTTTTAGAGACAAAATGCAGCGATTCATTTCAAATACAATGCGGCGCTTCTGAATATAATAGAATTGGTAATTTTCTAGATAATAAATATTTCTTTAAGTATTACGTACAAGTACAGATGCAACTCTTATGTACAGGATTAAAAAAAGGAAACTTATTCTTTTTATTTGGTGGAGATACTACAAACTGTGTTATTGAAAGAGACGATGCATTTATAGCAAAGATTATGTTTTATATGGTGGCTTTTAATGTTGAGATTAACAACGCTCTTAAGTATATGAGAAGCTATAATGATATTGAGAGTGCAAGTAATGAAGAGTTGGTTGAGAGAATAAAATCATTTTTAAATAAAAGTGAATTTTATAATACCTTGGCACAATTAGACTTTAGACAAGAATTTCTTAAGTTTGTTAAGTTGACAAATCTAGAAGTTGAGAATGAGCTTGGTTTAAAAAATGATATTTTTATTTTAAATAAAATGGTTGAGCATATCAGTAAAGTTGAGGCTGAGAAAGCAAAAGAAGCTGAGGAGATTACCAAAGTAGTTAAATTAAAAGTAAAAGAAAAAATTCAAGATATGATGAGGACTTATTCAATTATTGATAATATCTATTATAATTTTGAAGGAATTTTATTCTCGTTAAACATGAGAAAAAGAGCCATTAAAGATAGGTTTAAGGTGTTTAGTGATAGTTATACACAAGTGAATGGGCTTTCTAATTTTAGTAGTAATTCAAATGAATGGTCTACACCTATTTTAAAAGCTGTTTAAGGGTAACTTTATGAAATTTATGTTTATGGTTGTAATTTTAGTAATTACTTACAAGATTTTAAGATTTTTATGTAAGTTTGGTGTGAGAAGTATAAAGGATCTCTTTCAAGCTTATTATGCAAGACGAGAATTTTTAGAAAATCTTGAGAGACTTGATTGTGATTTAAGACGTATGGAACTTTTAAGTAGGATTTCTGATGAGGAGAGTCCTGGTGTTTGATATTAACTCGTTAAGTATGTCTGGTCGTTTAACAAGAAACTGTGAGGTTATTTATACTAGTAATAGTTTTCCTATATTAAAATTTACACTAGCTAATAATAGAGGTGTAAAGAAGAATAACTGTGTGACAAGACAGGCTCAATTTTTTGACTGTGTGATTTTTGGAGCTAGAGCTGAGAGTCTTGCTGCTTTACTTAAACGAGGGGTTCAAGTTGTACTTAGTGGAGCTCTATCTTATTCAAGTTGGAATGATAAGCGTACAGGTGAGGGTAAGAGTAAATACAGTATTTTGGTAAATGATATTTGCGTCTTAAACTCATCAATTAAAACACAAGATATTAATGAGAATAAGCTTGAAGATGAGTTTTATGAAGATATTCCTTTTTAATATCTATATTTAAGTTAAGGGGGTGTATGGGTGATAGTATCAAAAAAAGACCTTATAGCAAAGATGGTTGAAGCTAAATATGACTTTGAAGAAGTTTTACTTTGTAGAAAAGACAGACAAGGCAAGCATTTATTTGAAATACTGAGTAAAGAAGGGCTTACTCTTAAGAATGCTAAGTTATGTTTAGATGTGTTTTTAAGCATTTGCAAAAAAAGTCCTGACTTTGCTTTAAGATGTGGGATACTTAAGATTAATAAGAGGAGTATATTTGTAGCTAGTTTTTTTAGTATTTCTATATTTGTAGATCAAATTCTCAACTTTTATGATAGTAGCGTAGAGTGTCTTCTTGAGGATCCAGATTTAAGTATTTAATGAAGGTTGAAGGTTCGAAATGAGAATAACGCAAAATAATCCAAATTTAGTCTCAGCAGTACGTCAGTGGGGATGTTACTTTTTATCTCTTCATTATTACGTATCAGTTTTTAAAAAGTTGCAGTTTAGTGTTCTTGATATAAATAAGAATTATCATGACTTTGTTAAGTCAGGGTGTATGAGAAGTAATTGTTATATTCTAAATCCATGCGCTGTACTAAGACGGTTTGATATCAGTGCAAGTGTGAGGTGGGAGGGCCCTGCTTACAGATGTTTAGATGGAGAATTTGAGATAAGTGAAGTTAAAATTAAAAATACACCAGGATATCATTTTATAGCAACTAATTTGTCATCTGTGCTTTATGATTCACTGACACTTAAAGAGCGTGGCGTTGAATATGAGATTACATCAAGGAGAATATTTAAGAAATATTGAAACTACTAAACATGAGAAGGAAGTTAAGTACCTTTGTAGTGCTGATATTATAAGTCTTTTTCCTAAGCATACTCAGTATATTGAAGGATTTTTTGGTACAGGAGCAGTATTTTTTGCAAAACCATTAGCCCATTATAATATACTCAATGATAATTCTAAATTTATATATAAGTTTTTCTATATCTTAAAGCAAGACCCTGAGTTGCTCTACAATCGTGTAAGAGATGCGATTATTTATGACAGCATAATTGATGAGAACAGAGACAAAATTGAGTACATGGTGCTTAGATGTTTATATTCACTTTATGGTTCATCTAGTTCAACTATGAAGTTGGATCGAAGTAATGCCAAGAGATTGTTTTTAGAAAACCTTCAAATTTATAAGTCTAGATTTAAAGAGATGCTTGATAATGCAATATTTACATCACGTGATATATTTAAATTTTTAGCTGCACTACCTAATCGAGACAAGGTAAGCTCAACATTTGTATATCTTGACCCTCCATATTCAATTTCTCATGGGAATCTTGTTGATAATCGTGGATGGAATTTAGATTCTCTAGAGAGACTTATTCTAGAGCTTAAGAGATATAACTGGCAGTTTGCAGTAAGTGAATTTGATGATTCAAGAGTAGTTAAGCTTTTCTTAAAGCATAATCTTTTTGTAAACTATGTAGCACGCTTTAGTGGTATAGCTAGTATTTTCAAGCAAACTAAACATAAGGGTACTAGCTACTTCATACAAAACTAATAGGTCAAGTATGGATTTAAAGAGTATTCGTTATGCTTGAACGGAAATGTTTAAAATGCAAGCGTAAAGAGAAAGGACTCTAGAAAAGTTTAGAGTTCCTTTTTCTTTACAAAATAAGATTTTGGTTAAAAGAATATATTTATTATAAACTATAATTTTATCAAAAACAAAGGATTAACAAATATTTTTTTTGTAAAATAAATACCTAAATGTTAAATTAGGTATTTACTGGTGCTTGGTAAAAATCTTGAAGTGGGGGGAGTAGTCCTTAAAAATATTAGCAAAACTTAAAAGTTATTTCAAGCTAGTTTTGATATCTTTGTAAGCCTGTATTTTACTTGCACTTGAGAGACCATAAACATTATCAATCTCAGAAGTAGATGAATATTTCATAAGTTCTTTAATTTCAAATGAATTATATCCTCTAGACTTTAGTGATGCTATAAATATATTACGAAGTATATGCAAAGATTTGCGATGTTTAAATCCTCCCTTAATGAGTAATTCCTTAAACCTAGTTGCGATCTCACTTATGTTAATTTTATTGTCACGAAATTTAAGTTTACTTTTTTGAAATAGATATGTACGTCTTGTGTCTTTTCCTTTAGATAAAAAATAGTTTTGATGGGCTTGCATTATAGATTTAAATTCAGATTTACTAATGACTACTTCTCTAATACAGATATTGCTACGCTTTTTAGCTACATTAACGCGAATAGAATAAAATACTTCACCATTACTACACGTCTCTTTATATATATCAGTAAGTTTTACATTTTGTATCTCAACACCTCTACAACCAGTAATTGAGAGTAAGTGTACAAACCATCCAGATATTGGGTCTTGTTCTTTAAATCTCTCTATAGCGCGTTTTACAAGTCTAATTGTCTTGTCATTTAGATAAAATCTTAAAGGTGGGGATAATTTTTTAGTATGTCTAGTTTTGCTTTTACTTTTAATTAAAGTTAATTCTTCACTTAAGCGTTGATTTTGCATTTCTAATTCTTTAATTTTTAAGTTAAGATTGCAGTTAATTAAATGTTTTCCTTTCATGTAATTTCAAAGTTAACTAAACATATTAAAAATAGATAAAATTAGTTATAAAAATATTAGCAAATACTTACACGTAGAGTCAATTTTTAAAGGTTTCCATTGCATGGAAAATATGGTGTGTAGAATGCTTGTAATTTAGAGAAAAGTTGTTTTAAGGAGAAGCAGCAATAAATATCTAGAATACTTCTTGCTATCTTTAACAAATACTTATAATTTTACTTTCCATATCCTTTATTTGCCTACTCAGTATCTTTCAATTTTGCAATGATGGGTTATTTGGTACAAAATTTAAATTCTCTATTTCTCTTAACCTCAAGTTAACAAAATGTTTACTTTTTACTTTTACTTAATCCCTTTACTTTTTTCTTTCTTAACTTTTATCTTTTAGCGACATGTTTCTTAAATCTTTCTCTCTTAAATATCCTTATCTTAACTTGCTAGTTGTGAGGGGATATATTTAACCCCCTACGCCTGTTTGACAAGTGCTTACTATTGACTTTTGAAATTTATCTAGTGTTTCAGCATTTATTGTATTTCTTGTATTTTCGTCTACGAAATATTCTCTTATTCTATTACTAAAAGCGTTTTCACTAGCTTCATTTCCATTACATTTCTTAAGTTCAGTATTTATATGATCTAATATAGCCTTTAGTTTTGCATCGTCTTTTAATTCAATCAAGGTTATTGCTACATTGTTCATAATATACTGTATATCCTGTGGAAAAGCACTTTTTAAGAAATTAAAAGCTTGCATTCGTTTATTATCATTTTTTAGCTTTATTTTTATTGTTCTTTCTCCTATTTCTTCTCCTATGAGACCAGCCACATGATTGCTTGGGTTAAGTAATTCCTCTTTAAGATATTCAAATATCTCTTCATTGGTTTTTTCCCTGGAACATATTTCGGATAAAACACCGCGAAAAAACGTACTTATTTGAATATTGTTGTATGTGTTGTTGCATTGGTTTTGAGATTGGCAAGCAATAGTATTGCTTACAAGTTGATTGATGGTTAAATTGTTTAATTTTGGAGGTTTTTTGTCTTTTAAGAAATCATAGACTATAATAAACAAATTAGCTAATTCTTTCTTTTTTGATATGTCTATTAATCGGAGCCAATTTAAGAAGTTTGAACTTTTCTTTACTTCAGGGTTACTATCTATCTTAAAATATGGATCGAGCTCCAGTATTTTATCAAATCCATTTATAAGAACATCGAATTTTTCCTTTTCATTATCAGTTAAAGTAATTACTTCTTTTGGTTTTTCTTCACTATTTCGCTCTGCTTTGTTACCTTCTTGTAGATTAGTAAGATGATCATTTTTAGGATTATTAGTAAATACTGTATGTTTTGGTACCATACTTAGTTTGTGTCCACCACAACAACATAATAGTAGTAAGCTACAAAGTATTGTTAATTTTATATATTTATTCATATAAATATTCTCCTTATTAATTTAATTATTATTATAATAATATATTATTTTAATATTGTTTATATTTTTATAATCTTATTACTTATGTTCCATAGTTTATGTTAAAATAATAATTTTTTATTTGTTTTGTTTTCTTTGCATTATTTAAATTGGAATCTTTAACCTTTTTCCATTGTCTTACATTCTTATTATTAAATCTAGCTTTACTTTGTTTTTTACTTATCTCGGATTTGTTATTTACACAACCATTTGATTTTTTAAATTCATCAAAATTATAATTGTCAATTTCAAATGTGTTTTGTATAGCAATTTTAAGTCTATCTTTACCCTCTTCTAGATCATTATTGTTTTTGCATGTTTCAATTTCACTTTGTATGTGATTAAGTACTTGCTTTATTTCAGATTCGTCAAAATTTAAGAACTTGTCAAAATCACTCTTATTTTTTAATGATTTTTTAAAGAATTCTAGTCCTTTCCTTTGACCTTCATTTAGCTTTTCTTTTAATAGTTCTTCAGGTGTTTTTTCTTCTTCTGTTATCTCTCTTTTGCTTCTACCTCTACTTTTGACATCTTTATCAAAATCAAACCAGTCACAACTATTAATTAGTAGTAAAGCAAGTAAAGTAAATAAAATAAAGTTACTTTTTTTCATATTATCTCTCCTTATAATTAATATTAAAACATTATAGTGAAGTTCTTGAAATGACTTGTAAGCATATTATTTTGATATAAGGTTTATGTTAAAATTAGTTAACAAAAATTAACTTGTTTTAATTTAAACTATGGTTAAAGAAGTATGAGTAGAATAAAGAAATCATTAGATGATTATGTTGTTTATTTTAATGAAGGGAAGCTTAATGACGCAGATATTGCAAAAGAGATGGGGGTCAGTCGTGTTAATGTAGGAAAGATGAGACGCAAATGGGAAGAGATTAAAGATAACCCTGAGTATATTAATGGTACTGCTAAGCTTACTATTTGTGAAGATACTTTAAATAATATATTATTTCATGCATCACAAAGTACAGCCCAGGCGCGTGATCTTAAAAGTCAGTTTAGTATGGCTAAAAGTATGTTGGGACTAGAATTTATAAATTCATTTAGTCGTTATTTAGAGTTAGAACTTAAAACTCATAATTACAAAATAGAAGAACTCGAGTCTCAAATTAGCAATCTTTATAAGAAGACTTTAAGTAAAAAAGTTGCACATTCAGAAGAAGAGAGTCGTGAGCTTGAAGAGTTAAAACTTAAACTCGATGAGCTTAAAAGGGAGAGAGAACTTAAGAAAATGTCACTATGTTACAAGACAATGCTAAAGCTTAAAGCTACTGATACAGATGTGCGCTCTAAATTACAAATTTAAAGGATATGGTAATGGATATATATAAGCTGCCTATATTTAAAGAAATGCAGCGAGAGTACAAGCGTGATTTTGGTATTGATATAATGGATTTTATTAAGCCTAAAGCATTGGAGGTTGATTTTAAAGGGTTTGAAAGTAAATATTTAACTTCAAAACAACTTAAAGTAGTACGTAATATCGAGAAGAATAATCAAAGTAAAATAATCCTCTCAGGTGGGATTGCTAGCGGTAAAACATTTCTAGCATGTTATCTATTCTTAAAAATACTGCTTACAAATAGGAATGTGTATAAAAGAAATACTAATAATTTTATAATAGGAAATTCCCAAAAATCATTAGAAGTTAATGTTATGAGTGAGTTAGAAGATATTGCTAGTATGCTTAAAATACCCTTTAGGCCAAAATTTTCTAATACATCATATTTTGAAATAGACTCACTAAAAGTTAATCTGTATGGTGGTGATAGGGCAAGTGATTTTGAGCGGTTTAGAGGCTCTAATTCAGCGCTTATTTACGTTAATGAAGCAACTACACTGCATAAAGAAACATTAATAGAATGTTTAAAAAGGCTTAGAGTAGGAATGCAGGCAATTATATTTGATACCAATCCTGACAGCCCGGAGCATTTCTTTAAGCTTGATTATATTGATAATACAAAAATTTACTCTACATATAACTTTACAACATATGATAATGAATTAATACCCGAGGAATTTATTAAAACCCAAGAAGAGATTTACAGGGACATTCCAACATATAAAGCAAGGGTTCTACTTGGAGAATGGGTCCCGTCCTGTGATGCGATATTTACTAATGTTAATCTTACAAGTAAGCATGAATTTATATCCCCAATAGCATATTTAGATCCTGCATACAGTATAGGAGGAGATAATACAGCCCTTTGTGTTTTGGAGCGAGTAGATCAAAGTTATTATGCGTTTATTTTTCAAGAAAAGTTACCAGTAGGTGATCCTAAGATGTTAAATACAATTAAAATTATACTTACAAATCTTAATGTACACAAACTATATGTTGAAGATAGGGATAACGTTTCTGGTCATGGGAATGTGACTAAAACGTTTCTTAAACTTAGGTCGGGTATGAGTCATAAGTTTAAAATTGCTCCAATTAAACCTATAAGTAATAAATTTACTAGAATTGCTACGTTAATAGAGCCATTTGCAACATCTAAACTTAGTATTATGGATTATTCAAGTAAGTCAGCTGTATCTGATATTTATAAGTACAAAGGAGATGGTAAGAGTGATGATGATTCATTAGATAGCCTGTCAGCATCATATATGTTATTGACTCTAAGTATGCGTACTCTTAAAGCTCATTTTACTAAAATAAGGTTCCTATAATACTTAAAATATTATATAATAATTACATAAGGAGTGTTTTTATGGGACTTGCGCAGCCTGTTATTACTCAGCAAATGGTTATAGCTGAACTTACCAAGGCCGGTATTAAAAGAGATATTGCTATTGACCTGTCTTATAGGTATTATAAAAATGAACTGACTTATAAAGACATTGAATTCTTAAAAGAAAACTTCGATATAAAACTTGAAAAGGTTGAAGCTCTCTTACAATCTGAGATTCAAAGGGTTGAGACAACCTTAAAATCTGATATTAGAGATCTTGACAATAAAATTGATAACGTTGAGAATAATCTTAACACCAAGATTGATACTAAATTCAATGAACTTGACAATAAGATTGACAATGTTAGAAGTGAATTAAAATCTGATATTAGAGATCTTGACAATAAAATTGATAACGTTGAGAATAATCTTAACACCAAGATTGATACTAAATTCAATGAACTTAACAATAAGATTGACAATGTTAGAAGTGAATTAAAATCTGATATTAAGGATCTTGATAATAAATTTGATACCAAATTTAATGAACTCGATAAAAAAATAGATACCGTTGAGAGTAACTTTAACCTTAAGCTTGAAAAAGTTGAAGCTCTCTTACAATCTGAGATTAAATCTGTCAAAACCGAACTTGATAATAAGATTGATACCAAATTCAATGTACTCGATAATAAACTAAAACTTCATGGTTGGATGTTTGGTACTCTTATTACCCTTAATATAGGAATATTCTTAGCATTAATGTCATTATTAGTAAAGTAAATTTATTTACCTATTCCTTTATTTAATTGACCTTCTTTAAATTATCTTTTTTTAGTCATTTTTTACAAAAATTATTTAAATTTTGTTAGAAATAATTAGTTTTTGTCAATTGTTGCGTTATATTTTCTCCATATGCTTAATTGATGGTGAAAGGTTAAAGAAGCCATGGTTTTAAATAGCAATATAAACGCAAAAGACTTATATAAATATTCAATATTTTTTAGAAACTACATTTCAAATGTAGCAGAAGATACTCTTAAGAATGGAATCACCTTAAATAGTATTAATACTGTTATTAATATTAATGATGCTTTAGAAGCCTTAAAAATAGAGTTAAAGACAGCATTATTGCAGTGCCTAATTAGTTACCGTTTTAATGGTGTTGGATACATTTTAGTTAAAACTGCTGACGCTTTAGAAGATTTACACTTAAGCGTGAACCGAGAACTTCCTACTGGATTTATGTATCTTGACTATAACAGCGTTCGCGATGAGGGGCCTGACTTTACTTATATAACATACAATTTCAAAGTAAATACAGATGAGAAGGTATCTTATAGAGAAGTAAAGATTCATAAGAGTAGGGTAATCATACACTCTAATTATGATTATATACTTAAAGCCTACAGTCCATGTTATACGCAAAGTTTTTTGCTTAATATATATCTTTTTGAAGAAATATATAAAGAAATAGAGCGGCGAATAGGGCAACATAACTTTTTATTCTACAAAGATGAATCATTAGCAACATTACAAGATGCCTTAAGTGATGCTACAAACTCATTAGAGCTTTTAACTAAAGGTGTTAATTATAAGCCAAGCATATTTTCTAACCTGTTTAAAAGAAATGTAGATGAAGAGAAGAGTCATATAAGCGCACTTAAGAGTGTAAATAGAGATTTAGAGCGAGAGCTCTCTAAACTTATATCTAACATAAATAATAATGGTATTTTTTACAGTGGAACACCAGATGCGTCACTTGAAGTTATTAAGTATGACTTAACCTATTTAAAGGAAGCATTAGCCTTAGTAAAGGCAAAGATTGGTGCTGACACAAAAGAGCCATTAACTAGAAGTTTTAATGAACAAACCAAGGGGCTTGGGAATGATGGTAAAGGTGATAGGTCTAATTATTATGACTTTTTAAAAAGTGTTCAAGAAGAGTTAGAGATTAGTTGTAATAGTAAACTTGTTAAACATTATCATTTAGACATGAGATTTAATTCACTTTATGTACTAACTGAAGAAGAAAAGTATGAGAGTGATATGCGACTTATAGAATTAGCCCTTAAATATAAGGAATTGGAGTTAAGTAAAACATTAAGCACAAGAGAACTTAATGTTTTAAAGCATAAATTATTTTTTTATGAAGGTTAATAAGGAGATTTTATGAATCAAAACATACAAGAAAATATAGATAGCACACAAAATGATGGCTTAGCTAAGAGTGTAGAGGATAACTTGGAGGGTAGCAATGGTATTACTTTAAGTTTAAAAGAATATAAGGAATATGAAGAATATAAAGCGTACAAAGCAGCAAAAGAATCTGAAGATAAGAATTTAAGTATTAATGAGATGATATCAAAAGAGCTTGCTGATTCACAAGTGCGCTTGGAAGAAGAAAATAGATTACTCAGTGAAGCTACTCGTATTAATGAGATTGATACTTT
This sequence comes from Borrelia puertoricensis, assembly GCF_023035875.1. NCBI lineage: Bacteria > Pseudomonadati > Spirochaetota > Spirochaetia > Spirochaetales > Borreliaceae > Borrelia > Borrelia puertoricensis. The sequence goes on along the minus strand of NZ_CP075386.1, from coordinate 47,603 downwards.
AGCACGTAAACATTTAAGTTCACATTTCAATAAAGAGACACTTCTTGCTAGGGGATACTCACTGAAAGATATAATACAAGCACAACGTAGGGAACTTGTTAGGAAATATGTACCGGTTGATGATATTCAAGCTATTGCTAATGTAAGGGAAGTACAACATTTAGATGGAAAAGTACTTGAACAACTTGTAAACCTTGCTAAATCAAATATAAGAAAAAGAACTCGCTCTACTACTAGTTCCAGTCCAAAAGGGGAGATTAAACTTGACTTAATAAATGAGGATATATCCATATTAAATTCTAACTTTAGTCCCCAAAACTTTGATGAATTTAGTATTTCTATTGCAAATGGTTATAAAGACATGAGACATGAGTTTTATAAGCTTAAAAGTCAAAAAGCTGCTTAAAGGAGATAAGTATATATGTCACAGACTATAACACAGATTAGAGAAGAATACTTAAAGAAAGTAGAAGAAATACAAGACCTAATGAAGAACCCAAATAGAGATGCTGGTCTATTTCATGTAGATATAGGTTTTAAAGATAAAGGAATACACTTTGCAAATCAAGGTGGGACTATATCCAGCAGTGTTGATAGGTTAGAAAATCATCCAATTAAGGGATATCCATACAAGAGAGGAGTAAAGTTATCTTTTGAGGATGGTTATGAACCTTGTGTTGAGGCTGGGGGTGGTTCTGACCTTTATGGAATATGCATTGATATTGATGAGTTTACTGGGACCGCAACAGTAATTCCTATTACAAATAATTTTACTGGATATTTAGTAGTAAAGAAGAGTAGTCAATCTTCAATTACACCAGGTGTCAAAGTTAAATTTGATACTAATGGAGAGATTGAAAATGACAGCGGTTCAGGTTCTCGTGTTATTAATGGTATTGCCTTATCAAAGGCATTTAAAATTAATGAAAACCTGTACATAGCACTTGTAAGTATATTTGGGAATCGAGGGATTAATTAATGGTGAGTAGAGAAGATCATCAAGATCCAAACTTAATACCAAATGTTAAGCATGAATCGGTTGATTCTGATATTTATTCTCAAATGGATGATACTGAAGTTATCCAGGTTTTAAAACAACAACTAGAACAAGAACAAGAAGCATCCATGCAAGATGATTCTACAAAAGTTAGGCGAAGAGGTAAGAGACATGCAGCAGTACTAGAGACAGACCAAGGTAAGACACTTAAAGAATATTTGTTAAAATTGCGAAAATACTCTAAAAGTTTTGATGATGAGTCACCTGTTTTTAAAGCCAAGACTGGATTTAGAGATAAAAATTTAACATTTGATGCTATATGTCAATCTGTATCAAGTAGCACAGATAAATTAGAAGAATACCCATCTTTAGGATTTCCATACAAACGTGCTGTTAAATTAAAAATTGAAACAAGTAAATCTGATGAAGTGCAAGTAGAAGTTTCTGATGGCAAGAATATGTATGGAATATGCATTGATATAGATGAGAATACTAATGTGGCAACGGTAATACCAATAACTGATAATTTTGAGGGTTACGTTGTATCTGGAAGCTCAAGTGGGATTGCAATAGGTGATAGATTAGATTTCAATTCAAATGGAGAAGTGATTAAAGCGTCCAGTACCTCATCAGTTTCAATTAACGCAATTGCACTAAGTAACATATTTACATTACACCTTACTGATGAGAATGATAAGCGAGGGCAAGAAGATTATAAATTGTATTTAGTAAAGATATCTCTTTATGGTAATAAGGCAATTTCTTAAAATAGGAGGATTACAGTGTCAAGTGTAACTGAGTTAGTAAATAAATATGAAGAACAAGCTAAAAAACTAAAAAAGCTAATGAAGAATCCTAGCAATGATGGTTGTGTCTTTAGTAACACTACTGATTTTAGAGATAAGAATTTACATTTTAGTAATTCTGGCGGGACTCTAACTAGTAAGCATGACAAGTTAGAGAATTACTTCTTTAAAGGCTATCCATACAAAAGAGGAGTAAAACGTGTTGTAGATCCACACTATGAACCACATGTTGAAGCTGGAGGTGAGGATGACCTTTATGGAATATGCATAGATGTTGATGAATTTACTAGTACCGCAACAGTAATTCCTATTACAAATAGATTTCAAGGGTATCTTGTAGCTAAAGATAATTCTATTAAGGAAAAAGATAAGCTTAAATTTAACTCAAATGGACAGGTTGAAAAGAATACTTCAAGTAATAACAAAATTAATGCAGTAGCATTGTCAAATTCAATCGAAATTGATAGTACGGATAACCTTTACATAGTACATGTGGCTGTTTATGGTAATAAAGGTAAGCCAAGTTAATAAATTAAAGGAGTTTAAAAATGTCAGAATTATATGACCAAAACTATTATGCTAAAGAAATAGCAAATGTATTCCCGGAGATAAAGACACCAGTATTTTACAAATGGTTTTCAAATGAACAAATCGAAGATGTCAATTTAACGATAGGATACTTAAAAACAATAAAATGGGATGCGTTTCTTGATGCAAATCCTACAACATTAGTAAATGAAGTTAATACTATTGCAACGATAGGATTTAAATCAGAATCAATCAAGCTTAATTACCTTAGCTTACAGTACAGGTTTAGACATTTAAAGCAAACCGCTGAGAAGTTTTATAAAAATAATGATTATGCAGGTGATGTAAATAATAATTTACTCCCCTTTAGAGAAGCATATAAGCTTGCAAGCAATGAAATTATTAAACTTATTGACCATTTTATCTTAACAGGTGCTGTTTCAATCCAGAGAGATGGAAAGAATGAAAAACGCATGCTTCCTAATATGTACGGACTTCTTAATATGCCAAAACAAGTTAAAGAAGAAGTTGAGGCTTCAAATAAAGATAAAATGGATAAGATATTTGAAAAGATTGAGTCAGGACTTGCAAAATTAGAGCTAGGAGATGAATTCTCAACACCATTTATGGTATTAGTTGATCCACAAACCAGTTTGAAACTTATCAAACCATATGCAATAACAAATACGTCCTCATCATCTAACACCTATTCTTCTAATGATTCATGGGAAGACTTCCTTATTAAGACCATAAAGGCTGTTAATAATAGAAGAGAAGTATATATACAGACAAGTAACTTACTTCAAAATCAGATACTAATTTATCCATTAAATGCAGAGCTTATTAAATTTAAACCAAGTAAATACATGTTGCCAATTCCAAATGAACAAATTGATAAGGATTCAACTACTATTGCACATTCATACCTTGATTTTGTGCTTGGTGGTCTCTTAGCAACAGCAAATACTATTTTAAGAGTTGATATTAAGGCATAAAGTTAATAATTATTAGGAGAGGAGAAGATATGTCAGGCGAGCTTCAAACACTTCACAGTAAAGTCTTAAGTTTACTTAACTTAAATGAAGACATATTATCATTTACACAGTTTGAAACTTACACAGAATTACTTGAGATGATAATAATTACTGAAAGCATTGATGCTCGTATGCTTAGCTCCTCAAGTCTGATATTACTGCTTTGTTACTATATAGGCTGCAAGCTAAGTCAAGCAGGAGTAATACGTGAATTTGGCCTTGAGAGGATTAAAAATGAAAAGCTAAATGAGCTTGAAATTTCATATCATCCTGCTAGTAATGAGGCTAATACTAATTTAAGTTTTTGTAGACAGTTTGAATCGCTACTTGGTGCTCTAAAAAGCCAAACAAACATGCCCTCTTGTTGTATAGGATTTATAAAGTGATTAGTAACGTTAGAAATGGGTTTTCAAGACTAGCATCAAGAGTAATCTCTTATTTTCAAAATGAAGAGAATTTCAAACTTCACAAAGGTAATTACTCTAAGTGCGAGGAGTTAGCTTCTCATGAGATAACTTATGATAAGGGTAAGTTTAGCAAGTTTACAGGAGTACTCTTTAGTATCAAAGCTGACACGCTTGCAAGCTTGCCTAATATTAATATTTATGATGTTAAGTCACTTCATAAACTCTATACTACCTCTAGTCTAGAGTTTGAACTTAAAGATAGAATTTCAGCTCAAAGTACATTTTATGAAATTTTAAGTATCGACTCTAGTATTGGCTATCTTACTATGATTTTGAAGGAAGTAGAATGGAAGTAGAGATTGGTTGGTTTGATAAACGCAATGCTAAAATTGCAAGTCTTCATCAGATGGGTAGTAGCAAATTGCCTATAAGGTCACATCTTTATTCTGTAGCTGAGGCTTATGAATTTAGAGAGTATATAAATACACCTTATATAAGAACCTGTTTTCTTAAAAGTCCAAAAAAAGGCATGCAAGCAATAGGAGAAGCATTTATTACTTATTACACAAATTATGTCATGTCAAAAAAGGTAAAACCCGCACTATCTAGCAAGACAATTGACTTTAAGAGAGATAAAGGTTCGCATCATCCAGAAGTTACTCTAGTTGATACTGAAGAGATGATAAATTCTATTAGCTATAGGATAAATGAGTGATATTAAGTACAAAAGACATACATAAAAGCTTAATCTCATATTTTAAAAATTTTAAAGAACGTACTTCTAAACTAGCTCTAAATTTAGATTTAATCAATACATACAATCATCCATACATGTCTAAATACACTCTTGAGTGTGCAAACATTATTGCAATTAAATTTGAAAATATGGATGACTTAACATTAGGCTCAAGAGCTGGTGCATTTTATAAGAATGTAAATGAGTTTGTCCTGAATTTTCAAATATTCATCTTAAGTCAGGTTATAAGCTCTAAAGAAAGAGATGCTTATTACACAATGTTTCAAATCTATAGTCTACTTAGTGATTTTATTTATGAGAATACTCATAAGGTAACGCTGCAAAGTGAAGATGAGCGGTACTTAACTGAACTTAATTTTTATATTTATCCTACAACAAATATGCAAAATAGTGGACTTGTTAAAATTGATTCTAATTATAGCAATGCTGCATATTGTTGCAATCAAGCTTTTAAAGCCAGTGTGCAAGTAATCGAACAACTAATTAAGGAGGAGAAGTAAATGCCACAAGATACAATTAGTGTGAATTTGGTACATTCTAAATTAGATATAAACTATGTAAATTACTACACACCTTTACTTGTGTACAAATGTTCCAAAATTAAAGTTAACACCACAACACCTAAGATTAAGATATTAAACTTAAATATAAATACCTTTGAGAGACAAATTGACGCACTTGAGAAGGAAGGTAGTAATAGTGATGATGAATTTGGTAAAGAGAAGGAATACTTAAAGGAAGCAATCCAAGCATTCTTCTCAGCAGGTGATTCTGGACTTAAATCAGCTAAACTACTCATATATAAAGAAGGCACTGAAGCAAAAGCAATAAAATCAGAGCTTAAAGACAATAGATATACATTTATTGTACTTATAAACACTTACGTAAATAACAGTGGTGGTGGTGATGGGCTTGCACTTTACAAAGATGATTATACACATTTTAAAGACGATAAGCACTTTTTTGTATTTGCAACAAAAGAATCTGAAGTAAAAGAGTTGTTTAAAAATGGTGCGAATTCTAAATCTAAAATTATTGTTATCCACTCACAAGGTGATGCACATCTTCACTTAAGATTTATATCTAAATACTTACATGAAGCTAGCATATTTCAAGCTGCTAATCCTTATGGACTCAAATTTAGCAGCTTGGAGCCTATTACTGATAATGATACAATTTCTAAACTTAGGAACGCGAATATTAATTTTTATGCACTGCTTAATGAGACTGGTCTTGATGGTGTTAAAGCTTTTAAAGAAGGAGTCACACTTGAAGGTGCTCCAATTGATGAAATTTTCACTTATCATTATATCAAATATGAACTTACATCACAGCTTATTAGAGTATGGAATTTTAATAACAGACAAAATAGTAAATTATCAGAATTGCAACTCTCAGGTAAACGAGACAATGCTTACAGTGCGGCTGTTGAGTGTATGCTTAAACGTTTCATTGATAGGGGTGTAATTGTTGCGTACTCTAATCTTAAAATCCAAATATCACCAACACGAGAGCTAAAGCTTTTCTTATCAGTAGAGATTACTTATAACTACTCTATGAACGCCGTTCTTCTAAACATTACAGCACAAGATATACAAAATTACTTAAATAGCTTAAAGGAGACTTAAGAAATGACACAATGTTATGATTTAAGAAACATAGTTTTCTCTATTGGCGGCCATGAGATTCAAAGCGGTAAGTTAGAACTTACAAGTGAACCTACAACAAGAGCGGTAGCTAGCAGTGAAGATAGAGGAATGCCTATAGTTAGCTTTAGAGACCCTAGAACCATTGTTTTCATATTCAATATTGAGGTTTCAATTGGTACTTATGATTACAAACTCCTAACAAAGCTTTCAAAAGACCAATTTTATAACATATCCAAAAGTAAAAATGAAAGAATGTTAGATTTAGTATTCAATGACCTAGAAGACATCAAAATCATATCTAACTCTGCATTTTTTGCAGAAGAACCTTCAAGAAGTTACTCTGTTGAAGCTGAAAAAGTTACTTTTGAGATAAGAGCTGTTGGATGCACAGTTGACAATTAAATTTAATAATTAAGGAGGATTTGTGATTACACGTTACAAAATGAATATTTTAACTAAAAGTAAGACGCATACATTTGAAGTTAGAGTACTTCCTGTTTACAAGTGGGACTCTATATTAGGATTTTCACAAAGTGAAGGCATACATAAACTAAATGAAATTAAATACTTAAACGAAATTACTAATTTAATGATTAAACCTGGCTTTTTAGATGAATTTTATCTTATCTTAAATGAAAATAGAGAGTACATTACTTACTATAAAGAATATCTTCAAGCCATACTTTACTCAATTCAGTTTGATACATTCAAATCAGATCCTGACTTTAAGAGACCAAATTTAGTTTACTTAAGTCATTATCTAAATAATACTAGTGGCTTTATACAATTTGATTACATTGATGATAGTTGGAATTATGAAGAGATAATACAAAATATCAAAATATAGAAGGTATTTAAAATTTATGAAAAGCAGTAGTAATGAGTATATACAAGTATTACATGAAACTAAGCTTGAATATTTTAAGCTACTTGAAGAGATAAAACAAAACAAATATTTCTTTCCAATTATCATGGGTGTTTGCACTTTAAATGACGTCAAAACACTAAATTATAAAGATTTAATGGAAGTTAATAAAATATCTGAACTTAAACTTGAAAAGCAAATATTTGAAATGTTCCTTAGTAAAGGTGTATTATGAACACAACAAAATTTACAATTAAATTTAAAGGTGTACTTGATCACGCATCAACTCGCAAATCTTTAGAGAGAGACATTTCTAAACTAGAACGTTTAATTAAACCTAAGCGATCACATCTAAAGAGTACTAAGGATATATTAAAACACAATTTATATGAGAAGAAACGTGAACTATCTAAACAAAACAAATATGAACGTTTAAGGGAGGGTGTAGAAAAGTTTAGACTCAGTGAGACTAAAAAACTCATTAAGCTTGGATACACATTTGAAAACGCTAGGCGAAAAGCATTCAAGCATTCCTTAATGTCAACTAAAGAGCTAAGACTACTAGAATATGAAAATTTGAAACGTGGGCGGCACAAAGAAATAGCACTTAACAAAACCGTTCAAAGTAGTATTCTTAAAGGCGCTAGTATTTTAAAAATCGCTGCTGGGACTGCTCTTGGAAATGCTGTTAGTAGTGGTGCTTCGGGAATATTTAGTTATGCTAAGAAATCTTTAGAAGACAATGCAAAATTAAGTAAAACACATTCAATTACTTCAAAAGTATTTACAGAAGGTGAGAAGAAATCACTAAGTGGTATGCTTAAAGGAATTTCCGGATTTGAAAGGGATTTAGAGAGAGAAGATTTCCTAAACTTGGCTGGGATAATTAGAAAAGAACTTGTATTTTTAGGTCAAAACAATGAAAGTAATCTTAAAAAGGCAGTAGAATTTGCTGCAAAGCTTAAATCTACTGGGGTTGTTGATGATACTAACTCGGCTACCAAAGCAGTAGTAGAATTCTTGCAAGGTAAAAGCGGTCCTCTTTATGACATTATGAGCTCATTTAAAGAGTTTACTGGTAAATATAATGAACGAGCCGCAATGGAATATGACATACTAGCACCAGGCCAGGCCCTTGATTACAGAAGTCATAAACTAAAGGAAGTAATTAACGATTGGAACTCACTTAAATTTCCTACTTACTCAAGCTCGAGCGAAGAGGCTAAAAGTAGCTTAGAAAAGCTTAATGACACAGGTTCAAAACTTACTGCCAAGGTATTAGAACCGTTAGTTACTTCTTTAAACAAAATACTCGATTGGGCTTTAACGTTTAATTTTCAAACACATGTTACCGACCCTTTAATAAAGGGCATTAAAAGTATTTTTTCTCTAGACGCATTAATTGCAAGACTTAAAGCAATACTTCCTAAATTTTTAGGCGGAGATGGTGGTAAGAGTCTTGATAAACTTAAAACAGAAGAAGATTCAAGTATAAGGACACCTTAAATATATGATATCACAATTTACAACTGATTTTACTTATAAATACAAAGACACAGCACCCCTAAAGGCAACCCTAGACCCTTTAAATCTTACACCATCACAAATAACAAATATTCTTAAAGAAACATTTAATGAAATCTCTACCGTGTTTATGGCATATAATTTCTTAAGTTTATGTCCAAGGATGGACTTTAAAGGACTTGGATATGTCCCTCAAGGGTTCTTCATTTTACCTAAAAGTGAACTAATTAGCACAACTTACACCACAACATGTTCAAAACGTCCTGTAATTGACTATTATACACGTAAAGCTGAATATGTAAGCTACAATCCAACTTTTACTGGCGAAGTTATCACACTAAATAATGCTGTATTAACTAGTGCTTATAAGGAACTGCTTAATTTTTCAACCAGTACGGCTTTTGGAAAGTTAATTTTTCCTCATACTAGTAATTTAGCAAAACAACAACTGGTTAACAGAGTGCAAGAGAGTGTACCATTTAGCCTCTACAGCCCAACTCTAGGGTTTAGAAGCATAGTTGCAATTACATCTCTTACCCTTAAAGACACAGTATACCTTGATGAGGTTGAAATTAGTCTCACATTAGAAGTTCTTAAAACATTTAATGTATATAAAGGATAAGGAAATGGATCTCAGGCTTATCAAATACGACTTTAAAATCGAATTTTATAACCTAAGTCAAACTAGCACATCAGAAGAAAAACCTAAAATCATAATTAAAACTGAAGACGGTATACACATTGACATATCAATATCTGATATTTACTCAAGCAATAATTATGTGTGTGCAAAGAGAAGCAAGCTAACTCTTTGGAACTTATCTCTTGATTTTACTCGTAATGTAAATGAAGGAGATATTGTAAAGATATTTTATAAAAAATTTGCTGACTCTAGAGATTATGATTTTATTATGTCAGGGTATTTAGGTGTTCCTATGAGTACTGATTATGATACTGGTGATTTTAGTGTTGATCTTGAAGTTCATCTGTCAACAAAAAGTAATTATTTCAATCGCAAACTTGACATAAATCAATTTCAAGGCATGAGTGTAGAGAATGCCATCTCTATAGCATTTCCTAATAGACATATAATCAATATGAGTTATGCTGATAGAACAAAAATTATAGATGAGAGTTTTTGTGCAAATACTCCTCTTGAGTTTATTGAAAAGATAACTAAAAAGTATGTTCAAAGTGTTAGAACAGATATTATACCTAAAGATCAAAGACAAATTATTAAAGAATCAGCTCTAGGACTTGAGCATGTTGAGTGTAATTATATCTTTACTAACGCAACACCTGAAGCTGGACATACAAATTATTTACTACTTGAAGATTTTGGTCTTCACTTTATCCCGCAACAAGAAATTGCTATCGGAAGTACCCGCAATATAAGACTTATATATTGGAATGCCAAGATTATGTATACACACAAACTAAAAGTTGGTGATAGGGTCAAATTTCTAGACTCTCTGGGGAGTGAAGTTAAGAGTAGCATTATAGAGACTAGTGCTGCTTTAAGCAATACTGGTGAGTGCTCACTTACCTTGAAACTTTATGATGACTCTAATTATTTAAATATCAAAGGAGAAGCTAAATAAATATGAACTTGAATTATGAAATATACAGAATGAACAGCCAAATGAAAGGATCAGCACTAACACAAGAAGAGATCAAACTATGGACTTACAGAAACATCTTTATCTCTAGGCTAGGAATAATTAAATCTTTCAACCCCTCTACACAAGAAGGTGTAGTTTTACTCTCTGGAGAGACAGATTTAGAGATTAAAACACGAAATATATCAAATATGCACTTTAATCTTAGCGAAGGTGAGAGTGTTATCCTTCTTCAAAGTAGTATTAACCTTTTTAATGAGGATGATGATAATTATTTTGATAAAAACTATTTCTATATTCTAAAGCCTATTAATATGCAAAATGCTACTATCAAAGTTAATGACTTTGCAATTGACATACAACACCCAATAGACATTAAAGCTAATAATACAAGTTTAAAGGCAGTACTAGAAGAGATTGTCTCTTGTCTATACAATTTAAGGGTTACTGGACAATCAGTCGTTGATCCTAGTTTTTACAGTAATCTTACAAAAATTACAACTAAGATAAATATGTTACTTAAATAGGTTTTTGTTAAATTAAGCAATATACTTGCTAACTTGAGGGTTAGACATTGGATTTACAAATTGACAATCAATTTAATTCTGTCTTCAATGAGGACTTAGCATTAATTAATGGAATAAACGAACAAAAGCAACGTTTATTTATTTTCCTTAAAACTCCAAAGGGTAGTATTAAAAATGCTCCTAATTGGGGATTTGATTATGATTTAGCTTTAAGATTTGCTAAGGTAAGCTCTTTAACACAAATTAAAACTTACCTTTCAAATATTATACAAGACCTAAAGATTGACGCTATCAACATTGAAACAACGATTATAAATAAAAAATTAAACATTACATTTGAATTTGCAAACAACACCCTAGATATGGAGATTTGCATATGAGTATTCTCTTTGATCCTGACTTTGGAACTTTAAAACAGGATATACAACAAATAATTAATACCAAACGTGAATATTTAAAAGACATGTATGGAATTACAATTAATAATGACCCCACATCAATTTACAATATCATTGCAAGCTCACTTGCAATAAAAGAATATGAACTTATAGGTGAGGTTAACAAATTATTTTCTCTTCTTAAACCAGATGCTCCTTATTGGAGAGAGATACAAAAACATATAAGCATTAAAAGTACTACCTATGATGCTATAAAGAGTGCATTACTAAATCTTAATGGAATTAGTAATGTCAATATTAAAAGCACAGCCGGAAAGGCTAGTATTTACCTAATATTAGATGACTTGATGATGAGTGAAGATAAGAGTCAAATTACAAACTCTAATCTTAAAGCATTAATTTGGGAGACACTTTATCTTACATGTCCTGTTGGTACAGTTTTTGAAGGCGATATTCTCATAGATGGAATTAATAGCCAAAACCAAAAAATTGATTACAAAGTATCAATTGGCAAACGCAAGTACGCATATCTTAAGAGTAAATACAAAGTCAATCTTGAAAATCACATATATTTGAACATTGACTCTAAAATTAGAGAAATTTATACTCGAATTAAAAATAATAACTACACAGATATGGGAATCAGTTTTGAATATCAAGATTTCTTTGCTCCTGTTAATGAAATTAAAGGTGTTCATTGCATTGACATCTCCATTGCTATAAAAGATAACCTGGAGGTAAAAATTACTGATATTAATACAAGTGAGTTCAAGCAAAATGAGAATATTCAAATTCAAGCAAATGAAATTTTAGATCTCAACTTTAATGCTGATCGCTTGCTAATTGATATCTCTTCATAAAAAAAAGGATAGATTATGGTAAATATACCTACATTTCTTAAAGACACCCAAGTTGAAAAAATAATAAATACTGAACTGGTGTTTATAAATAAAATCATAAAAGAAATTAAAGAGCTTATTGCTAATTTTGAAGATACTCATGCTAGCGAGCATTTAAATTCAAGATTCATAGCGTTTTGGTTATCTGATATACTACAAATTATTTACTCAACCAACCAAACACTTGACACACTTGCTAAAAATATTGATAGTGTGCTGTTTGCTCTACGTCATATTGGAACACATGAATCATTTATAAAACTATTTAAGGCTTTTCTTAATGTTGATATTGTGCCTACTACCCTAGAACCTGGTGTTATTAATATCAAACTTAAGAGTCATATTAAAACTAATGTTATCGTATTTATTGTAGGTAGTACTCCAAAAGCCACCCCATATAAAAAAATTATATTCAGGACTAAAGAGAATGGTCAAATCTTAAAAAAAGCTTGGACTATGACCTTGCTTCCTAAAGGATATGAGCATTCAATTTATGCATTTATCAAAAAACTGATTCCTATTGGAAGGGTACTTAAGATACAAAACCATGAGGGTAAATTCGTCAGAGAATTTAAAGGATAATAATTTAAGGAGATTTTATGTCAAGTCAAGCACAAGAGAGTGTTGTAAAACACGATGATACAATTGAGATTAAAAATCTAAATAAAGTAACCAAACTTGAACCTACTAATCTTTTAGTCCTAGATGATGGGTTTTCTAGTTGTCATGCCATTACTCTTGATAACTTCCATAAAGACTTACATACAAAAATATTTATTGATGATGGCGATCGAAAAAATGATTTCAAACAAGTTATCAAAACACTAATTGCCAATGAATTACTAGGTGACTCCAACTTTATAAACCAAGTTTATAGTCAAGTACTTACCAAATTTTTAAATGATGACTCTAGTAGTATTTCAAAGACATATAGTAAAGTTATAGAAAAACTTAAAAATAATGAATCTAGTGTTATGGACAGTATTATAAGTAAAGTTACAAATAAATTTGAATCTAACTTACCTGAAGATAATTTAAGCAAAAGTCATTACCTTATAGGACTTTACTACTCTAGTTTAAAGAAAATTCCGGTACAAGAACATCTAACTGGTATTAGTAACAGCTTTAGTGTAAGTAGTACTACTACAATAAGAGCAACTAGTTATAATAGTAGTGACGAGTATTATAGAAACACTGTTTACATGTCTAGCTTAAAATATGGTCGTTATATTTTTGAACTTGGAGCCACATCCACATCTAACCATGAAGAAATTATTATACAAACAGACAGTTCATATGATGATACTCCCATATATTTAATTGTAAAAGTTACTGCAAGATCTAATTCAACTGCACAATCTAATAAAGTAGTAAGCATAAAATATAGCTATTCATCAAAACGAACCCTATTTAAGCTCTCAAGTGTACATGGTGGTACAAGTTTTGATGCCAATATTTTAGAAGGTTGGTATATGCAAAAGAATGTGAGTGGCTCTCCTTTACTTGTGAAGCTATAATTTTTTATTTGTATTTTTTACCTTAGTTTTTGCTATATTGATATATAGTTGTATCTACCAAATTAAATTAAAGGAGAGACAAATTGAATGAACTTGATAATAATTTATTAAATTTTTTACTTCAACTAATTAACATCAATGAAGTTAAGTTAGTTATTATTGCTGCATTTATCTTAAGTCTTGGGCTGATTTTCAAGCCAGCAATCAAAGACATATTAACTATTTTAGCTAGTAAGATAAAAACACGTGTTAAAGACACAGATAAAGGAGATGACTTATGAAATTAAGCACTGCTAAATTAAGTGTTGATATTTTAAATAACTTTACCGAAATTATTAAAAATAATCATCACGGTAAAAATACTGCTACTTACGTCAATATTTTTACTAAAGTGGTTAATTATTTTTACGCACTATATGAGGCTAGCATATACCAAATGGAAGGGAGGGAGGCTATTAAACTACTTTCTGAAATTGAGGAGATACTAAGGATTAACATTGAAATTATAGAAAATTCTATTGACTCTGATGAGCTTTCAAAATACACATCTCAACTTAGAGCTAAACGTAACAAGATAATGAGTACTTACATCAAAATGTTAAAGGAGGCATAATTTGATCAAATTTATAAAATTGACCCTCTCAACACTTATTCTCTCATGTACATCCATAGCATCACTAACTGAAGAACCAACACCACCTAAAACACACACTATTAAAGAACTTAGTGTCTATGAAGCTAAGTTATCTGATTATGTTATGTACTTACAAGTATTCTTAACTAGAACAAAGAAAAAGGTTAATGACCCAAAGTATCCTAAGTTTACTTATTTTGACGCATCAACACTGAAATATGAGAGTACAATTGATAATTTAATGTTTAACATCAATTTGTTTCAAGAATATATCAGTATAACTAAACCCATTGTCCAAATGGTGTATAGGAAATATTCAAAATTACAAAATTAAATAAAAAAGAGAGGTTTTTATCTTAAGGCCTCTCTTTAAATGGAATAGAGATTATACTTAATTATTACATAGATATCCAAAATTATCATCACTAGCTATATATCCAAATAATTTGAGTGGACTCTGGCCATATTTTGACTCTCTGCAGGCTAAAAATTTAGAAAAACCTTCAATTACTTCTGGATCAGACTTTGTTCTCTTTAAATAACTATTTATAAGATCTCTCCAATAATCTATAGTCTTAAGCTCTGGTTTAGTTTCAAAAAACTCAAGTATACTCGAATCATCAGCATTATTTAATTGCAGTAAAAACTTATCTATTGTTTCTAAACTATCAAAAGGTGTATGATCTAATACCGAATGCATTCTCTTAGATGCTTGAAGTAAATTTTTGTAATAATGATACTTAACGGGTATACGTTTAGGCAGCTTATCAAGACTAGTTACAGATTTGTGACTTACAGGTGGCTGTTTTGTTTCACCTTTAGTTACTCTTTTAGTATTAACAGTTTTATCTCTCTTTAGAGAATTTACAAGTGGAACATTTACACTACTGGCTAATTCCTCATTAGCTCCTTGAATATGCTCCAATGAACTAGCATCGGTGTCAACTTCACTCTCTATTGATAGGTATCCTACAAGAGCATATCTTTTATGATATGTTATGCATGAACCTACAAGTTGCGATAAAGTATTTTGATTCTTTGCCCCTAGAGAAGAAAATTCTTCTGTGTAAATTGGAGTATCAAATGACTCGCTATACCCACTACTTGGACTGTAAAATGTTGTTGTAATAACATTAATTGTATTATTTCCCACAACTTTAAATGTTGGACATTGCAGGAAATCAATATCTAAATTGTTACTCTTTATAACATTCTTTATCTCTCTGATTATCTCATTGAAATTTTGATATTTATACCCATATCCATTAAGATTCTTAGCAACACCACTTAAATTCATACGTAGACTGTATAGAGATTTTAGAAAGTTTACCCTTGCTTGATTCTCATCAGTTACTAAAGCTTGATTATTTACTCTTATATCTGTTACTTTTATCTTTTGTTTACCCAGTTTCTTAACTGATCTGCGCATTTTGGTTTTTGTATTTTTAACTTTATTTTTTGTCATATTTAAACTCCTTTATATTGTTTTTTATATAAATAACTATATATCAAAAAATTATTTTTGACAAAAAAATAATTATAAAAAATGTTAAAATTACCATCAAAAGTTATAATTCATATGTGTTACTAATAAGTTAACTGACTGGTTTAAATGATAAACAAAGAATTACAAAAATTTAGAGCTTAATTAAAAATTCTAAAAGAACTCTTAACTAAGCTCTAAAACTTAAGAATATAACAATATAAAAGAGCTCATTACTACGAATAGAACTCAACAATAATGTACACTATTTTTTTAAGAAAATCAAATCAATATTAACAAATATTAATTATTTTTAATAATTAAAAAAAATCTTTCACCATTATCAATTTATAAAATATTTATTTATTAAAGAAGAAATAATTGGAAAAAAAATCCCTATTCCTATTATCATTAAATATATGATTCTATTGCCCGTATTAAGTTTTTCTAATAGTACTGCATTATTATTCTGTATTTCCTTAAGTAAATTCTTCTCTATATTGTCTATTTTAATATCTAGATTGGCTATGTCTCTTTTAAATTCTACCTTAGTAAATTCAATATCTTTTTTTAAATTATTCTCTACATTAATGATTTGCTGTTCTAATGAATTCATTTTTTCTCTTAAAACTTCAAAATTAGAATTATCATTATGAAGTAAAATGAAATCCACAGCTTCTTCAGTAAATCCCTTATGTAAGAACTCATTCCTTAAATCTTCTGTCCTATATATCTTATATGCTAAATTACCCATAAAAACTCCTTGTACTTAGCCTTTTAATTCTTTATACTTTTTCAAAAGCTTATCAAGCAAATCTCTTTGATGTTCAAAAAGCTCATCCATTAAGAAACTTGTAAATTTAGCATTTTTTTTATAAAAATCATAACTTTCCTGTTTTCTAAGTTGAAATCTTAATGGTTTTATTGGATTTTGTCTTGATTTTTTAATGTTTATTCCTTTTTTATCTTTTAATAAATCTAATATCTGTCTAAATCCATTCTTTAACACATATTGTTCTTCAATAATACCCTCTTCCAAAGCCGTTGCAATTTTCAAATAATTATACGCTTGAGTTTTAGCAACATCATAATCCTTTATAAAAGCATCAAAACTTCTATATCCATCCAATTTATAATATTCATTATCCTTTACTTCTTTTAAAATCTTCATACATTCTATTTTGTTATAAATTCCTTCTCTAAGGTTTACATACAATTTTTTTTTCAATACATTATAACGTTCTATTCCTATGCTATTTTCACAATTATTAGGAGATGTAACGAGTAATGCATTTCCTTCAGAATCGATATTTCTTTTGTTTATTTTTAATTTTTCATAATTTTTCATAATCAACCTCTTCAATTTGAGATATTTTGATATTCGTTCAACACGTTGAACGAATATCAAAAATCAGTATAATTTTGCAAAAAAATTTATTAAAGAATTCTTATATTCTTCTATATAATCTTTTTTACAATCAAAAAAAGCATTATTTGCAATTCTTCTATTTAAATCTTCCCGTTCTGATATCATCCCTAAAAAGTTACCTTTTGAACTTAACATCTCTAATAATTGTTTATGTGTATTATTTTTCTTAAACCTAGTTATAATAAAAAAAATGGGAAGTTCTAGACTTATTTTTTCCATAAAAAACTTTAGAAGATCAAAACTTTCAATTGTCCATTTTTCTGCTGTCAAAGGAACAATAATATAATTACAACACACTAAGGAGCTGGTTAACGTAAAGTCTAAACTTGGTGGTGTATCAATAATAACAAAATCATATGTAATATTTAAATATTTAAGTTCATTTTTTAATTTAAATTCACTAAGAGTATGTTTATATCCAAATGCATTTATACTGTGTAAAGTTAAATAACTAGGTATCAAATCTAAATTACTTTTAACGCTAAGAATCGAACTATTGATATCTAATTTATCTATCAAAACTTCATATACATTATTTTTTCTTAAATCTATATTTTTTTCCTCTATTGTTTCATAAAAATAACTAGTAGTCGATGCCTGTGTATCCATATCTATTAAAAGAACTTTATAATCTTTTGCCAAAAGAGTTGCAAATATTATCGCACTTGTACTTTTTCCAACACCACCTTTAATTGATGCAATTGTTATTACTTTTGTTTTTTTTGTATCCATTTTTCAATCAGACCTCCTTCTGGTAACTTCTTCCCGTAAAATTCATATATTTGACTCTCCAACCTCTTTGTCATATCAATTAAAGTTTGACAGTATTTTGTTTTGAGTCTATCGTTTCTAAATAAATAAGCAAAGGCACTTAAATAGCAAAATACACTCCCTTTTTTAAATCTAAACTCCATGTAATAAACTTTCGAAAACGCAACCGATTTAGTAATTCCATTTTTTTCATATTTCCTAATTACGTTTTTTATAGGTTTTCTATAGCCATAGTAAATACCCAAGAATTTATCTTCATTCTTTATAGAAAACAAATGAAAGTATTCAATCTTATTCTGATTAAAAAGTCCTCGAAAGGAGATAAAAAACTTATGTTTTTGATTTTCATTTACTTTAAATAAATGAAAATCTGTCATAATTTTAGTATGATATATTTTTCGACCCTCAATCTCTTCTATTTTAATAAAAATAGGTTTTTCTTCTTTTGATATTATCTTTACCTTTTCTATTACATCATTCATAACAAGTCCTTTAATTAATAACCTGTTTAAATTCATTATCCTTCAGGTATTTTTGATCATTTTTTATTAAATCTAAAAAATCATAGTAATACTGATTATTAAATACTTTTCCATACTCTAACCTTTCCTGTTTACCCAAATATTCTTTCAGCAACGGTACAAGCATTTCAATTCTTACTTTATGCTTTAATTGATCAATGAGTATGCTAAAGATGTTGTTCCTAATATCTTTTTTATCTTTCTTAGTATTTGATTTAACACGCTCAACTGACTTCTTAAGTTTTCCTATTATATTCTCTAAATCACTGTATTTATTTTTTTCTATGATAAAGTGGGGTTTATTTTTATATTGTTCATATACATTTTGTATTTGGATCTCTAATTGTTTACTGTCATATCCTTCATCCTTTAGACTGGCTTTTGTCTTATCTAGTATTTTTCTTAATTCTTTTTGTTTACTCTCAAGTTTATTGTTATTTGATTTAATCCTGTTTATTTTTTTATACCCAACATTTTCAGCTATTTTAATAGCTTTCAATAATTGAATTTTAAAATTCTTTTTCGCTTCTAAATTCAAAATAGAAAGGAAAGCATTTGATTTAAAATTGCATTTCTTAGCGTATTTATGTATTTGTAATTTTTCTATAGACTCTATGTTGCTTTTACCTTCTTCTTCTTTATTATTATAAGTATTATTAAAACACTCCGCTTTTTCTACACTCTCCTTTTTATTACATCTTTTTTTTAAGTAGCTATTTACGCGGTTTTTGTGTCTTTCTTCTTTTTTATCTCTAAAGTGTTTATTGATTATAAGGTGACATTCTTTTTTAGAGTATTTAAGTTTGTAATGAACTTCAGTACCCATGTTAACGCCCAAGTGTTTGTGATAATTAATTGTTACTTTAAATACTTTTTCTAATTTATAAAGATATTTTTGGAGTGTTTTAAGAGTAGTTTCTTTATGTCCATTGCGTTTTAAGTTTCCATTAAAGTAGTAGAGTAGATTGCTTTGTGTGTATTTTTTATGTTTATTATTGATATAGTCAATTGTTGATATTGTTACTATTAGTTTGTGTTGGTATTTATTGTGGCATTGTGTATCAAGCTTCGTAGCTTGTTTATTCTCCATTATTAAACTCCTTTATATTGTTTATCATTACTAATGATAACTCAATATTTAGCTATAAGTAAATCGGTAATTAGTAAAAATAAAATTTATTTTTAGTTTAGCAAAAATGATAATGTTTATGATATTTTTTGTAAATATTTTTGTTAAAAAATAATTTTTGCTATATATTTATTTGTATAAAAAACAATATAAAGGAGTAGTTATGAATACAAATATGACAAAAATAAATGAACAAAAATCAAAGGAAGGGATGCAACAATTTGATTTGTACAGGCAAATGGTATTTAAGGGTTTTGAATCTTTTGCATATCAGAGTCAAGAAAATCTTAAAGGTAAACAAAAACAGTTAAGTAAAATAAATAAGGTAGGACGTAAGTTACCAAAAATTGGTAAGAATGAGTATTTCAAGTTTAATAGTAAGGTTGACTTTAGTGTGCAAAGAGAATCGTTAAAGCGTATGGGAGCAAGTGAAGTTGGAAGCATGTTTATTGGTGCTGATGCTTTAGAAAAATTAATGCTAGAGCGAGTACTTAAATCAATAGGAAGGGAAATGCCTTTTGAAGAAAATTTGAGTATGAGAAAGGGAAAGGCTTTAGAGAATTTAATAATTGACGAATTTGTAAAAACTTATGATAAGAATATTCATATATTACATAAAAATAAATATTCAAACGGTATTGATAAATATAATTACTTTAAAAAAGTTGGAAAGAGTGATTGTTTAGTTGGTGCTACAATTGATGCTTGGTTTGTTAATGGGGAAGGTGATGCTGAACTTTTAGAGACAAAATGCAGCGATTCATTTCAAATACAATGCGGTGCTTCTGAATATAATAAGAATTGGTAATTTTCTAGATAATAAATATTTCTTTAAGTATTACGTACAAGTACAGATGCAACTCTTATGTACGGGATTGAAAAAAGGAAACTTATTCTTTTTATTTGGTGGAGATACTACAAACTGTGTTATTGAAAGAGACGATGCATTTATAGCAAAGATTATGTTTTATATGGTGGCTTTTAATGTTGAGATTAACAACGCTCTTAAGTATATGAGAAGCTATAATGATATTGAGAGTGCAAGTAATGAAGAGTTGGTTGAGAGAATAAAATCATTTTTAAATAAAAGTGAATTTTATAATACCTTGGCACAATTAGACTTTAGACAAGAATTTCTTAAGTTTGTTAAGTTGACAAATCTAGAAGTTGAGAATGAGCTTGGTTTAAAAAATGATATTTTTATTTTAAATAAAATGGTTGAGCATATCAGTAAAGTTGAATCTGAGAAAGCAAAAGAAGCTGAGGAGATTACCAAAGTAGTTAAATTAAAAGTAAAAGAAAAAATTCAAGATATGATGAGGACTTATTCAATTATTGATAATATCTATTATAATTTTGAAGGAATTTTATTCTCGTTAAACATGAGAAAAAGAGCCATTAAAGATAGGTTTAAGGTGTTTAGTGATAGTTATACACAAGTGAATGGGCTTTCTAATTTTAGTAGTAATTCAAATGAATGGTCTACACCTATTTTAAAAGCTGTTTAAGGGTACCTTTATGAGATTTATGTTTATGGTTTTATTTTTAGTAATTACTTACAAGATTTTAAAATTTTTATGTAAGTTTGGTGTGAGAAGTATAAAGGATCTCGTTCAAGCTTATTATGCAAGACGAGAATTTTTAGAAAATCTTGAGAGACTTGATTGTGATTTAAGACGTATGGAACTTTTAAGTAGGCTTTCTGATGAGGAGAGTTCTGGTGTTTGATATTAACTCATTAAGTATGTCTGGTCGTTTAACAAGAAACTGTGAGGTTATTTATACTAGTAATAGTTTTCCTATATTAAAATTTACACTAGCTAATAATAGAGGTGTAAAGAAGAATAACTGTGTGACAAGACAGGCTCAATTTTTTGACTGTGTGCTTTTTGGAGCTAGAGCTGAGAGTCTTGCTGCTTTACTTAAACGAGGGGTTCAAGTTGTACTTAGTGGAGCCCTATCTTATTCAAGTTGGCATGATAAGCGTACAGGTGAGGGTAAGAGTAAATACAGTATTTTGGTAAATGATATTTGCGTTTTAAACTCATCAATTAAAACACAAGATATTAATGAGAGTAAGCTTGAAGATGAGTTTTATGAGGATATTCCTTTTTAATATCTATATTTAAGTTAAATTAAAAGTTAAGGGGTGGGTAGTTTTAAAAATAAAGATTGTAAGTGAGATTATATATGAAAATAACGCAAAATAATCCAAATTTAGTCTCAGCAGTACGTCAGTGGGGATGTTACTTTTTATCTCTTCATTATTACGTATTAGTTTTTAAAAAGTTGCAGTTTAGTGTTCTTGATATAAATAAGAATTATCATAACTTTGTTAAGTCAGGGTGTATGAGAAGTAATTGTTATATTCTAAATCCATGCGCTGTGCTGAGACGGTTTGATATCAGTGCAAGTGTTAGGTGGGAGGGACCTGCTTACAGATGTTTAGATGGAGAATTTGAGATAAGTGAAGTTAAAATTAAAAATACACCAGGATATCATTTTATAGCAACTAATTTGTCATCTGTGCTTTATGATTCACTGGCACTTAAAGAGCGGGGCGTTGAATATGAGATTACATCAAGGAGAATATTTAAGAAATATTGAAACTACTAAACATGAGAAGGAAGTTAAGTACCTTTGTAGTGCTGATATTATAAGTCTTTTTCCTAAGCATACTCAGTATATTGAAGGATTTTTTGGTACAGGAGCAGTATTTTTTGCAAAACCATTAGCCCATTATAATATACTCAATGATAATTCTAAATTTATATATAAGTTTTTCTATATCTTAAGACAAGATCCTGAGTTGCTTTACAATCGTGTAAGAGATGCGATTATTTATGACAGCATAATTGATGAGAACAGAGACAAAATTGAGTACATGGTGCTTAGATGTTTATATTCACTTTATGGTTCATCTAGTTCAACTATGAAGTTGGATCGAAGTAATGCCAAGAGATTGTTTTTAGAAAACCTTCAAATTTATAAGTCTAGATTTAAAGAGATGCTTGATAATGCAATATTTACATCACGTGGTATTTTTGATTTTTTAGCTGCACTACCTAATCGAGACAAGGTAAGCTCAACATTTGTATATCTTGACCCTTCATATTCAATTTCGCATGGGAATCTTGTTGATAATCGTGGATGGAATTTAGATTCTCTAGAGAGACTTATTATAGAGCTTAAGAGATATAACTGGCAGTTTGCAATAAGTGAATTTGATGATTTAAGAGTAGTTAAGCTTTTCTTAAAGCATAATCTTTTCATAAACTATGTAGCACGCTCAACTGGTGTAGCTAGTATTTTCAAGCAAACTAAACATGAGGTACTAGCTACTTCATACAAAACTAATAGGTCAAGTATGGATTTAAAGAGTACTTGTTATGCTTGAACGGAAATGTTTAAAATGCAAGCGTAAAGAGAAAGGACTCTAGAAAAGTTTAGAGTCCCTGTTCTCTTTTCATAATGAAATTTTGGTTTAAAGAATATATATATTATAAACTAAAGAATTATCAAAAACAAAGGATTAACAAATATTTTTTTTGTAAAATAAATACCTAAATGTCAAATTAGGTATTTACTGGTGCTTGGTAAAAATCTTGAAGTGGGGGGAGTAGTCCTTAAAAATATTAGCAAAATTTAAAAGTTATTTCAAGCTAGTTTTGATATCTTTGTAAGCCTGTATTTTACTTGCACTTGAGAGACCATAAACATTATCAATCTCAGAAGTAGATGAATATTTCATAAGTTCTTTAATTTCAAATGAATTATATCCTCTAGACTTTAGTGATGCTATAAATATATTACGAAGTATATGCAAAGATTTGCGATGTTTAAATCCTCCCTTAATGAGTAATTCCTTAAACTGTTTTGAAATTTCAGTTATGTTAATTTTATTGTCACGAAATTTAAGTTTACTTTTTTGAAATAGATATGTACGTCTTGTGTCTTTTCCTTTAGATAAAAAGTAGTTTTGATGGGCTTGCATTATAGATTTAAATTCAGATTTACTAATGACTACTTCTCTAATACAGATATTGCTACGCTTTTTAGCTACATTAACGCGAATAGAATAAAATACTTCACCATTACTACACGTCTCTTTATATATATCAGTAAGTTTTACATTTTGCATCTCAACACCCCTACAACCAGTAATTGAGAGTAAGTGTACAAACCATCCAGATATTGGGTCTTGTTCTTTAAATCTCTCTATAGAGCGTTTTACAAGTCTAATTGTCCTGTCATTTAGATAAAATCTTAAAGGTGGGGATAATTTTTTAGTATGTCTAGTTTTGCTTTGACTTTTAAGTAGAGTTAATTCTTCACTTAAGCGTTGATTTTGCATTTCTAATTCTTTAATTTTTAAGTTAAGACTGCAGTTAATTAAATGTTTTCCTTTCATGTAATTTCAAAGTTAACTAAACACATTAAAAATAGATAAAATTAGTTATAAAAATATTAGCAAATACTTACACGTAGAGTCAATTTTTAAAGGTCTACATTGCATGGAAAATATGGTGTGTAGAATACTTGTAGTTTAGAGAAAAGTTGTTTTAAGGAGAAGCAGCAATAAATATCTACCATACTTCTTGCTATCTTTAACAAATACTCCAAATTTTGCTTCCCATTTGCTTTATTTGTCTACTCAGTATCTTTCAATTTTGCAATGGACTTGTTACTTCTATGTTTTTTAATCCCACTTTCTCTGTTAACCTCAAGTTAACAAAATGTTTACTTTTTACTTTTATTTAATTACTTTACTTTTTTGTTTGCTTGCTTATTTCTTTATTTCTCATTTTTGTTTTGAATATTTGAATTGCAACTTTATCTTTACTATTAAGATAGTAGACTTACTACTATCTTAGTTTGCTTTTATTACATTCTACTTTTTATTTTTACTTATTTCTTGACTATGGCCAATTTTGTTTCAACATATTTGTTGCATGACCCATTTCTTGTATCATTATGTTAAATAATTCTTCGTTTGAAATTTTTGGAGGGTGAGACGGATCGTATATTAGCTCTGTTATAATGCGTGCAAAGAATGCACCTATAGAATTTTTGCCAACATTGTATGTAGCCCCTAAACCGGAAAATGGGTATATATTTATTGGTCCATATTTATTATTTTGATTGTCACTATCTTCAACAAGAATAGCATTTTCTATATATTCATCAAAATTTTCGTTAGGTGCATATTTTTGTCTTTTTATTTTTAAATAGTTATAAGCCTCAGTAAACGCATTAACTAATTCTTGTTGTTTTTGTGTATTGTTTGATAACCATGTTTTAAAGTTTGTGATCTTTTCTTTATAGTCATTCGGAATTGGTTTGCGACTAGTATGATCATGTGCTAAATCAAATACCTTTATCAAGAAGTTAAATTTTGATCCTTCTATTTCTGTTGTTGGTAGTACTATTGGTGGTGCTATTGGTGAATTTGGATCTGTTATTATAGCTCCTCTATTCACTTGACTGTCACCACAGCCGTATAACATTAATGCTATACATAATATTATCAATTTTATATATTTATTCATGTAAATATTCTCCTTATTAATTCAAGTATTATAATCTATTATTTTGATATTGAGTATATATTTGTAGTCTTATTACTTATGTTATATAGTTTATGTTAAAATTAGTTAACAAAAATTAACTTGTTTTGACTTAATTTAATTTAAATTATGGTTAAAGAAGTATGCGTAGAGAAAAGAAGTCGTTTGATGATTATGTTATGTATTTTAATGAAGGAAAGCTTAATGATACAGGTATTGCAAAAGAGCTTGGAGTGAGTCGTGCTAATGTGTGTAAAATGAGGCGAAAATGGAAAATTAGAGAGGTTAATAATATAGGTAGTACTTCTAAACTAACAATTAGTGAAGATACACTAACTAATGTTTTAATTAGAGCATCGGAAAGTAATGCTGAGGCAAGCAATCTTAAAAGCCAATTTAAGATTGCTAAGAGTACATTGGGAATTAAATTTATTGATTCATTTAGTAGATATTTAGAATTAGAACTTAAACCTTATAAAGATAAAATAGAAATATTAGAAGAAGAAATTAAAAACCTCAGAAAAGAGAATGATAATGAACAGCTTAATGATAAGATATTTAAACTTGATAATGTTAAACGAGAGAAAGAGATACAAGAAATGGATTTGATTTATCAAGTAATGGTTAAATTAAAAGCTACTGATTTTGATTCACAAATTAAATTTAAACTTTAAGGATCATAGTGTGGATATATACAAGCTACCGTTATTTAGAGAGATGCAGAGAGAATATAAACGTTCATTTGGTATTGATATTACGTCTTTTATTAAACTGAAGAAGATAATAATTGATTTTAAAGGATTTGAGAATAAATATTTAACTTCAAAACAACTTAAAGTAATACGTAATATCGAGAAGAATAAGCAAAGTAAAATTATCCTATCAGGTGGGATTGCTAGCGGTAAGACGTTTCTAGCATGTTATTTATATCTAAAGATGCTCATTAAGAATAGACATCTTTACAGGCAAGATACAAATAATTTTATAATAGGAAATTCACAAAAATCATTAAAGATTAATGTTTTAGGGCAGTTTGAAAAGATTGCTAGTATGCTTAAGATACCCTTTAGGCCAAAATTTTCTAATACATCATATTTTGAAATAGACTCACTAAAAGTTAATCTGTATGGTGGTGATAAGGTGAGTGATTTTGAGCGGTTTAGAGGGTCTAATTCGGCGCTTATTTACGTTAATGAAGCTACTACACTGCATAAAGAAACATTAATAGAATGTTTAAAAAGGCTTAGAGTAGGAATGCAGGCAATTATATTTGATACCAATCCAGATAGTCCTGAACATTTCTTTAAAACTGATTATATTGATAATACAAAAATTTACTCTACATATAACTTTACAACATATGATAATGAATTAATTGCTAGAGAATTTATTAAAAACCAAGAAGAGATTTACAGGGACATTCCAACATATAAAGCAAGGGTTCTACTTGGAGAATGGGTTTCGTCCTGTGACTTGATATTTACCAATGTTAATCTTACAAGTAAGCATGAATTTAAAAGTCCTATAGCATATTTAGATCCTGCATACAGTATAGGAGGAGATAATACAGCTCTTTGTGTTTTGGAGCGAGTAGATCAAAGTTATTATGCATTTATTTTTCAAGAAAAGTTACCAGTAGGTGATCCTAAGATGTTAAATACAATTAAAACTATACTTACAAATCTTAATGTACACAAACTATATGTTGAAGATAGGGATGATATTTCTGGGCATGGGAATGTGACTAAAACGTTTCTTAAACTTAGAGCAGGGATGAGTCATAATTTTAAAATTGCTCCAATTAAACCTATAAGTAATAAATTTACTAGAATTGCTACATTAATAGAGCCATTTGCAACATCTAAACTTAGTATTATGGATTATTCAAGTAAGTCAGCTGTATCTGATATTTATAAGTACAAAGGAGATGGGAAGAGTGATGATGATTCATTAGATAGCCTATCAGCATCATATATGTTATTGACTCTAAGTATGCGTACCCTCAGAGCACATTTTACTAAAATAAGGTTCCTATAATACTTAAAATATTATATAATAATTACATAAGGAGTGTTTTTATGGGACTTGCTCAACCTGTTATTACACAGCAAATGGTTATAGCTGAACTTACTAAAGCCGGTATTAAGAGAGATATTGCTATTGATCTGTCTTATAGGTATTATCGTAATGAGCTGACTTACAAAGACATTGAATTCTTAAAAGAAAACTTTGATATAAAATTGAAACACTTAGAAGATGGGATTAGTAGTGTTAAGGATGAGCTTAACACCAAAATAGATACTAAATTTAATGAACTCGATAAAAAAATAGACACCGTTGAGAGTAACTTTAACCTTAAGCTTGAAAAAGTTGAAGCTCTCTTACAATCTGAGATTCAAAGGGTTGAGACAACTTTAAAATCTGATATTAAGGACCTTGATAATAAAATAGATGCAGTTGAGAATAATCTTAATAATAAGATAGATACTAAATTCAATGAACTTGATAACAAGATAGATACTAAATTCAATGAACTTGATAATAAGATAGAGAAATCTACATTAGAATTTAAAAACACATCTAAACTCCATAATTGGATGTTTGGTACTATCATAACTCTTACTTTAGGTATTTTATTAGCATTATTATTGAAATAATTTTAATTAAATAAAAAATAAATTTAAGATTTTTACCATTTTATTTCCCCCACCAATTAGTACAGATACAATAAAATATCTATATTTTATTGTATCTGTATTTGTTTCTTTTATTTTGACAAAAACTATTATTTTTGCTACAATCTATATGCAAACTGAAAATAAAGGAACAAATTTGTATTATTTTGATGAAATAAAGAAACGATCAAATAAGATCTGTCCTTTGGAATTATATAAATATTCGCTTGTTTTTAGGAACTATATAGAGAATCCTGCTGAGGATGCACTGAAGAATGGTATTCATCTTGAAAGTTTAGATAATATTAGTGAATCTGAGATAGCAAGACTTAAAAGAGAGCTTAAAGATGCTCTTTTAAATCTTATAATTAGTTATAGATTTAATGGTGCAGGATATATTTTAGTTCTAACTCGTGATGAACTGACAGAATTAGAAGAAGAAGTAAATTCTGAATTGCCCATTGGATTTAAATATCTAGATTTCAATTTAGTTAAAGACCCGGGCATTTATGACCAGTATATTACTTACACAGTAAAAGAAGGAAATACTTCTTACTCTTTAGTTAAGATACATAAGAGTAGGGTAATAATTTTTGATAATTATGATTATATCTTAAAACGTTACATACCATGTTATAGTGAAAGTTTTTTACTTAATATTTATCTACTTGAGAAAATTTATACACAGATAGATAAGAGAATAGAGACACATAATTTTCTTTTTTATAAAGATGAAGCATTAGTTGGACTTCAAGATGCACTATCAAATGCAACTGCATCATTAAACAGCTTAACACATAGAAATAATAGTAATAATGGATTATTTGCAGGTCTATTTCAAAGACAAAGACAGGATAATAACAGCATATCTGATCTTAAGAGTATTAATGATAGTCTCTCAAGAGAAATAGAGAGATTAAAGTCAAGTTTAAATAATGAAGGAATATTTTACACTTCAACAACAGATGCATCATTAGAGGTAATTAAGTATGATCTTACGTATTTAAAAGAGGCATTGGCATTAGTAAAAGCTAAGATAGGAGCAGATACAAAAGAGCCACTAACTCGAAGTTTTAATGAACAGACTAAAGGTTTGGGAAATGATGGTAAGGGAGATAGATCCAATTATTATGATTTTCTTAAAGGAATACAAGAAGCAGTAGAGATTGCTGTCAATATTAAACTATCTAGGTATTTTGGTTTAGAGATGAAATTTAATTCTCTTGTTATGCTTAGTGAAGAAGAGAGAGTAGATAGAGATCTCAAATTAATAGAATTTTTCGGTAAATACAGTGAACTTATAAATAAAAGTGTTTTAAGCAAAGATGAGATATCAAAGCTAAAAGAAAAATTATTTTCAATTTAGGTTAAGGAGTTTTCATGGAAAAAGAGTCAGATGTAAATACAGAAGAAGTAGTAATACAGATTAATGATAATAGCTCTTCTGATAAGTTTAAACGTATAAGTCAAGAAGAGTTTGAAGAGTATATGCAGCTTAAAGAAAAGGTAAGTCGAGAAGATGAAAGGGTTAATAAATTAAGTATAAATGACCGAATTGCACGTGAGCTTGCAAATGCGGAAGATAGGGAGCGAGTAGAGAAACAGTTACTCTTAGAAGCTGAAAAGATAAATGAAATTGATCAATTAGCTAAAGCACATTTAAGCAAGCATTTTGATAAAGATACTCTTCTTTCTAAGGGTTATTCACTGAAAGAAATAATGCAAGCACAAAGAAGAGAGTTAGTGAGAAAATTTGTTCCTAAAGAACAAATAAAAGCTATTTCCAAGCTAGATAATTTTGAACATTTAGATGGAGAGATATTAGAACAACTTGTATCTTTAGCAAAAGTGAATATAAGCATGAGAAAACGTGCTGCAAGTAATATTGACTCTAAGCATGGTGATATTATCTCTAAAATAGAGAATAGAATATCATTATTAGATTCAGGGTTTTCACCAGTTAACTTTGATGAATTTAATATTTCTGTTGCCAATGCTTATAAAGATAGAATACATGAGTTTTATAACCTTAAAGAGAAAAAAACAGCTTAAGGAGATATATGCATGTCAGAGACTATAACAAAACTTAAAGAAGAATATGATAAAAAGGTAAAAGAGATACAAGACCTAATGAAAAACCCAAATAGGGATCCTGGTCTTTTTAGTAATAAAGTTGATTTTAAAGATAAAAATTTACACTTTGCCAACCAAGGTGGGACTGTAACTAGTAGTAAAGACAAATTAGAAAATTATCCTGTCAAAGGTTATCCATACAAAAGAGGAGTAAAACTAGTTGTAGAAAATCCAAGTACTTCTAATAACAATCCACACTATGAACCACATGTTGAGGTTGGTGGTGAGAATGATCTATATGGAATATGCAGTGATATAGATGAGTTTACTGGCATAGCAACAGTAATACCTATTACAAATAATTTTCAAGGGTATTTAGTAGCCAAACAAAGTAGTGGTATAAAAAGAAAAGATAAAGTTAAATTTGATGCAAATGGAGAGCTTGAAAAAAGTAGTTCAAGTTACAGCAAAATTAATGCCTATGCTTTATCAGATGCAATTTCACTTGATGGTACTACAAACAAAATTTGCATAGTTAATGTAGCTATTTACGGTAATAAAGCCAGACCAAGTTAATTAGTTAAAGGAGGTTAAAGATGTCAGAATTATATGATCAAAATTATTATGCAAAAGAAATAGCGAATATTTTCTCAGAAATTAAATTACCAGTATTTTATAACTGGTTTTCAAAAGAACAAATTGAAGATGTTGATTTAAAGATGGGATATTTAAAAACAATAAAGTGGGATGCATTTCTTAATGCTAATCCTACAACATTAGTAAATGAAGTTAATACTATTGCAACCATTGGATTTCGTTCAGAGTCAGTGAGACTTAATTATTTAAAGTTACAATATAAATTTAGACACTTAAAACAAACTTCTGAAAAATTTTATAAAGGTAATGATTATGCTGGAGATGTAAATAATAATCTACTTCCATTTGGGGAGGCATATAAACTTGCAACAAATGAAATAATAAAACTGATAAATCATTTTGTATTAACAGGTACTGTGTCAATCCAAAAAGATGGAAAGAATCAAAAACGAATGTTACCTAATATGTTTGGACTACTTAATATGCCAGATCAAGTAAAAGAAGAGGTAAGTAGCAGCGACAAAGAAAAAATGGATAAAATATTTGAAAGTATCGAAAAGGGTCTTGCAAAATTAGAGCTAGGAGATGAATTCTCAACTCCTATGATGGTATTAGTTGATCCATTAACTAGTTTAAAGTTAGTTAAACCATATGCAATAACAAATTCTTCTTCATCTTCTGCTACGTATTCATCAAATGATTCTTGGGAGGACTTCCTTATTAAGACAATAAAAGCTGTTAATAATAGAAGAGAAGTCTATATTGAAACAAGTAATTTACTTCAAAATCAAATACTCATTTATCCATTAAATGCTGAACTAATTAAGTTCAAACCAAGTAAATATATGCTACCAATGCCAAATGAGCAAGTGGATAGAGATTCAACTGATATTGCACATTCATATCTTGATTTTGTACTTGGTGGACTCTTAGCAACAGAGAAAACAATTTTACGAGTTGATATTAAACAATCTTAAAGGTTAACCTGGTAATGCAACAGAGAACAGCTCAACAAGAGATAGAGAGACAAGAAGAAGAATTATTTATAAGCAGGCTTCACTCTAATATTATTTCCCTTTTGGGAATAAGCATAGAAGAATTTTCTATTCAAAGCTTTATGATGCAAATTAATCTCTTAGAGTCAATATTATTAGCTAATGGAATACAGTCAGAGAAGCTTACTTATAATGATATCTTCTTGCTTACTTACTATCATATTGGATGTGAACTGAGGAAAAAGGGGATTGTCCGTGAACTTGAATTTGAGAGAATAAAGAGAGAAAAATTCAATGAACTTGAAATTGACTATCACCCTATATCTGATACTAGTCAATCTGACAGTTGTAATAAAAACTTCTGTTTACGATTTGATGCGTATCTAGATAAAGTTAAAAGAGATACTACGTCTCCTTCCTGTATAGGAGTTGTGTAATGAATAATCTTAGAGATAGGTTATCACAAATGTCACAACGTATGATATTTACATACAAAGCCCCTGATCCTTTACGTTTATATAAATTTGAAACTATTACACTTGATGATAATTCTTATCAGAGGGTATTTAATAAAGAAGACTACTTAGAATTGACAGGCATTATTATAGATATAAGTCCCCAAGAATTAAGGATGATTTATGACTCAAATTTATTTGATTTACAAGGACTCTCTAAACTTTATACAAGTGATGATATTATCTTCAATCTTCAAGATAGAATTTCTATAGGTGATAATTATTACGAAATAGTAAGTATTGACTCTTCTATTGGTTACCAAACACTAATATTAAAGGATATTGTATGGAAATAGAGTTAGAGGTTGGTTGGTTTGGGGGCAGAGCTAATGTTGCACGCATGCATGAGATTGGCGCTAATAATTTACCAGTACGTAAACATTTAAGTGAAGTTGCTGCTAGTTGTGAGTTTAGAGAATATATCAGTAATGATTATATAAAAAATGAATTTAAACGTGATCCCAGATCTGGAATGAGTGCCATTGGAGAAGCATTTATAACTTATTATCAAAATTATGTATTGTCAAATAAAATCAAGCCTGAACTTACTCCAAATACAATTAAGCAAAAACGAAAAAAAGGTAGTGGTAATCCAGAAATTACTCTTGTTGATACCTCACGAATGCTAAATGAGATTAGTTATAAGGTGAATTGAGTGCTTATTGGGTTAGAGGTTATACTTATGCATATAATTAAAATACTAAATGACTTTAAAGAATATGCTCATGCTAAAAGTGAAAACATATGTAAGGTTATTAATACATATAATCATCCATATCTACTCTCTAATATAACTACGAGCGAACCTAATATTATTGCATTTAAATTTACATCTGAAGATGGCTTACTTGCTCACAACTCTCATTATGGTACTTTTTATGATAATATTTGTGAGTTTAATATTAACTTCCAAATATTTATTATCTCTCTTGTAATAAATTCAAATGACTATGATGCTTACAATAGAATGTTGACTTTATATAGTTTACTTAAAGAATTTTTACATAACAGAGTAAATAAATACACAGTTAAGGACGCTCATGAACCTGACTACATAAAACATCTCAATATCTATATACGTCCAACATCTAATATGCAAAATACAGGTCTCATTACTTTGGGAACAAAATGTAGTAACACTGCTTATAGCTCATCAGCTAGTTTTAAAGCTGGAATCCAAATATTTGAAAGGAAGGAGTAATACTTTGCCACAAGATACAATTAGTGTAAATCTAATTAATAATAAAGTACATAACACAACAATAAACTATTATTCTCCGTTACTAGTTTATAAAACATTAAAAATTAATGTGAATAAAGATAGTGCAAATTATAAAGTCTTAAATCTTACAATAAATAACTATGAAAAGCAAATAGAAGCATTAGAAAAAGAAAATGGAAATGGACAAGATGAATTTACTAAAGAAAAAGAACTATTAAAGAATGCTATGTCTGATTTCTTTAACTCTCCCAGTGTAGCATTAAAATCTGCTATGCTCTTTATTTATAAAGATAAACCTGAGACTATTAAAACTTATCTTAAAACACACAGACACTCATTTGTTGTTCTAATTAATACTTATGATAAAGATAATAATGGTGATGACGGGCTAGTTGTATACAAAGATGATTACTTGAAATTCAAGATGCCAGATACTTTTTTTGTTTTCTCTACTAAAGAGAGTGAAATAAAAGAAATATTTAAAGATAAAAGCTCCCTAGAGAAAACAAATAATATAGCTATTTATAGTAATAAGCGAGATAATCTACATCTTAAATTTACAGCTAAGTATTTATATGAAGCTTGTATGTTTCACAGTGTAAATCCATATGGCATGAATCTTGCTGCAAGACCACTTGTTGATGATGAAGTAATAACTAAACTTAGAGATGCAAATATTAATTTCTATGCTTATCTTAACGAAACAGGTCTTGAGAGAGTATCAGCATTTAAAGAAGGAGTTGATCTTGCGGGCAATCCTATTGACCAGTTATTTACTTATCAATATATAAAACAAGAAGCAATAATTGAACTTATTAGAGTTTGGAATATTAATAATAGACAAAATAGTAAATTATCTAGGTTGCAATTATCTGGAGCTAAAGATAATGCATATACATCAGCAATTGAATGCTTACTAAAGAGATATATAGAGAGAGGACTTATTGTAAGCTACTCAAACTTAAATATTATCTTATCACCATCACCACAACTTAAATTAGAACTAACTATTGATATTACTTATAACTACAGTATCAACTCTCTCTCTTTCATTATTACAACCAAAGATATAACTGATTACTTAAATAAACTCGAAAATTAAGGAGGAGATATGGGATTATATGATTTAAAGGAAGTTTATCTCTCTATCTCGGGAAGACAAATTAATAGTGAAAAATTAGAACTTACAAGTGAACCTACAACTAGAGCAGTAATTAGTAATGAAGATAGAGGAATGCCTGTTATCAGTCTTCGAGATCCCAAAACCATTACTTATATATTTAGTATTGAAGTAACACTTGGTAGTCATGATTACATATTACTAACTCAAATCTCTGATGACCAATTTTACAACATGAATGTAAGTAAAGAAGATAAAATGATGGATTTGGTATTTAATGATAGGATAACAACAAAAATAATCAGTAACTGTGCTGTATTTACTGAAGAACCATCAAGAAGTTACTCAGCAGAAGCAGAAAAAGTTACTTTTGAAATTAGAGCTATCAATTGCCAAAAAATAACACCTAAAAATTAAAAGACACACAATGATTACAAGATATAAAATGAACATATTAAGCAAAGACAAAACTTATGAATACCAAATAAAAGTATTACCTGTTTATACGTGGGACTCTATACTAGGATTTAATCAAGAAGAAGCTATAAATAAACTTAATGATGTTAAGTATTTGAAAGAAATAACTAATTTAATGATCAAACCCGGGTTTTTAGATGAGTTTTACGTAATACTGGATTACAATAGAGAATTCATAAGTTATTATAAAGATTATCTTATTGCTATTCTTTATTCTATAGAGTTTAATACATTTCATTTAGACTCAGAATTTAAAAAACCAGCCCTCCTTTTTCTTAAAGAATATGAGAATAATGTTGGTGATTTTGTTACTTTTGATTACATTACCGATGAATTTAATTATGAATGTGTAATTTCAAAACTTAAATCAAAGGCTAATAATGAAACATATAGATAAATTTGTTGAGAGTATTAATGCTACTCGTACTCGTTACTTTGCTTTAATTGACGATATAAAAAGACATAAATATTGGCTACCAATAATTACTGGTATTTGTTCTTACAGAGAAATTAAATGTATGACATACGATGAATTTATTGAAGTAAGCAAAATTGCTGAAGCTAAGATAGAGAAGGAAATACTTGAACTGATTTTATCTAAATAAGGACACTTATGGATAATAAATTTACCATTAAATTTAAAGGTATATTAGATCATGCATCAACGAAAAAAACATTAGAGAGAGACATATCAAAATTAGAAGAGAACTTAAAACCCAAACTTTCTTCTCTCAAAAGTACTAAAGATATAATTAAAGCTAATTTAAAAGATAAAAATGCAGAACTTGCAAAACAAAATAAATATGAACGTTTAAGAGAGCGAGTAGAGAAATTTAGACTTACTGAGACTAAAAAGCTAATGAAGCAAGGACACAGCTTCGAAAAAGCTAAACGAGAAGCTTTTAAACGATCTACTATGTCTACTAAAGACTTACGTAATTTAGAATTTAAATCACTTAAAGAAAACTCTAAAATGCAACAAAATTTAATAAAAAAAAACAATTTGACTTCTAAAGTCATAATAGGAAGTGCAATTGGTAATATAATAGCTAGTTCCATTAAAGGTGCTTCCTCTAATATGTTTGCATTTGCAAAATCATCAGTAAAAGATGCTGCAGAAAGAAAACGAATAGGTACCCTAAACTCTAGAATTTTTAACTCAACTGAAAAAGGTAAGCTACTAAGTACTATATCAAGAATTAAAACATTTGAAAGGGGAAGAGAGAAGGAAGAGTTCTTAAATAAAGCTGCTGTTATTAAAAGAACTCTTAAGAATGCTGGACTAGAGAATGAAACTAATTTACTTAAAGCAGTAGAACTTGCAGCTAAACTTAAGGCTAGTGGACTCTTTTCACGATATGGGTTCAAGAATAACTAAACTTGATGACGTGCTAAGTGATTTTAACGAATTAAATCTCACAAATACTACAAGCTCTTATGACTCTGCAACAAGTAGTATGGATAAGATAGATGAAGAATTAAAAAAACTAACTGCTTCCACATTAACACCTTTAATGGATTTTTCTGCTAAAGCACTTAAAAAGATCAATGAATTTAACTTTCATAAAGATATCGTTGATCCTATAATAAACGGAATTAAAAGCATTTTTAGTTTAGATAGACTTATTGCAAGACTTAAATCAATATTGCCCTTATGGATGGGAGGAGATAGTGGTGAGAGCTTATCAAAAATTACTCATGAAGATAAATCTATTACTACTCCTCCCAGTGGTACTTAAAATAGGGAGACATTTATGCAACCTATGGAAATATTTCAAATTATTAAAGATACTGTAACACAAATATTTGCTTTATTTAGCACAGATAATTTTATTGTTCTCTTCCCAAGACCTGATCTTAAGGGACTTGGGTATTTGCCCCAATTATTCTTTATTAAACCTAAATTTGAACTTATAACTCGTACTTATAACACCACATGTTCCAAACGTCCTGTAATTAATTACTACTTAAGGAAAGCTGAATATGTAAGTTATAACCCTGTACTTACAGGAGAAGTTATTGCTTTAAATGGTGGTGTACTTACAAGTCTTTATAAGAATATGTTAGCTCCACTGAAATTAACTCCTTTTGGTAACTCACTACTTGAATTTGATAGTAATTTAGTTAAAGAACAACTGGCTGGTAGACTTCAAGCACAAGTTCCCTTTACTGCTTATAGTCCAACTTTTGGCATTAAAGAATTAGTTGTAATTACTTCCCTAACATTTAAAGATGTGCCTTTCATAGATGAAGTTGAGCTTAATCTTAACATGGAAGTTATTAAAACTTTTGCTTTAGAAAAATACAAAGGATAAGCTTGTGATATTACTTAAATATGATTTTAAGATTGAATTTTACTCTACTATTAGCTCAAATAAAAATATTACTGGTGATGCAACACCAGAATCTTCTCCTAAAATCATTATCAACACACAACATGGCATTTATGTTGATATCTCAATATCTAATGTCTATTCAAGTTACAATTTTGTAAGGGCAAAACAAGCCAAACTTGTTCTTTGGAATTTACACCTCGATTTCAACAATCACATACATGAAGGAGACATTGTAAAGATATACTATAAAAAATTTGCTCATGAAGACTCATTTACATTTATTATGGCAGGTTATCTGGGAGTCCCAATGAGCAGTGACTATCCTAGTGGTGACTTTAGCATAGAGCTTGAACTTCATTTAGCATCAAAGAGTAATTTCTTTAACCGAGAACTTGAAACAAAACAATTTAAAGGAATGACGGTCCAGGACGCTATAAACTTTGCCTTTCCGGGTAGAAATATAATCAATATGAGCACTAATGACAGACTTAAAGTAATTGAAGAGCATATTTATGCTAGAACTCCAAAAGAATTTATAGAAAAATTATCTAAAAAATATATACAAAATGTTATTGCTGATGTTGGTAATGGAGTTGATTTGGTTGAATGTAATTTTATATTCACAAATCATCAATTAACCGGTCCTGATGCTCATTATGAGTCACTTGAAGATTATGGTCTTGAATTTATCCCAAAGCAAGAAATTACTATAGGCACTACTCTTAATATAAGACTTATATATTGGAGAGCAAAGCTTACTTATACTCATAAATTAAAAGTTGGTGACAGAGTATCATTTAGAGATTCTTTGGGGAATATAATAAAGAGCACGATTTGTGAAACTAATGCTTCTCTAAGCAATTCTGGTGAATGTTCACTTAACTTAAAGCTTTATGATGACATTAATCACCTAAAAATAAAGGAGAGGATATGAACTTTAATTATGAAATTTATAGAATGAATCAGAGCATGTCTGGTTCTGCTTTAACTCAAGAAGAGAGCAAAGAATGGATAGCTAACAATATATGCATATCAAAAATAGGAATTATAAAATCATTTAACAGCGATACTCAAGAAGGTATTGTAGACATTGAAGAATATAAAGGACTTGAGATTCACACTCGTAATATATCAAATATTAATCTAAGTCTTCACAAAGATGACAGAGTAGTACTTCTTCAATCAAACATTAATCTATTTAATACAGATGACAATATATATTTTGATAAACATCATTTTTATATATTAAGTGCAATTGACCCTAAGCATCTTAAAATATATGCTAAACATAAGTTGGATATACGTAATGAGATAACTAGTCTTAAAGACATCTTAGAGGCAATAGTAAATGCGATTAATAACTTAAGAATTATAGGAAATTCAAGCATTGATTACTCTTCTCTCTCTTACTATACATCAAAAATAAATAGCAAAATTAATAATTTATTTAATTAGTTTTTTAATATTTTTGTTATACATTTCCTTAAGTTAAAGGTTAAAGATTGATTTACATAGGTTAGTATGGATTTAAAGGTTGATTTGCAGTTTAATTTAGTATCAGGCTCAGACTTACAGATTGCTGATGGAATAGAAGAGCAAAAACAAAGATTATTTATTTTCCTTAAAACCCCTAAAGGAAGTCTTGCTCTAAATCCAACATGGGGATTTGATTATACACATATCCTTAAATTATGTAAGCTTGGCACTCTAGATCAAATTAAATATTATCTCTACTCTGTTGCCCAAGAACTGGAAATTGATCTTACTGGAGTTAACATTAATATAAACTCAAAACTGCTGCAAATTACTCTCTATTTTCCTGGTGATTCTCTTCAAACGGAGATTTGCATATGAGTATTGCTTTTGATAATAATTTCGGTATTCTAAAACAAAATATCTCACAAATAATTAACACAAAGAGAGAATATTTAAAACAAACACATGGTATTGTGATAAAAGATGACCCATCATCCATTTACAACATCATAGCTGCTTCTCTTGCTACAGTTGAGGAACAAATAATTAATGAACTTAACCTTTTTATGGATAAACTTAAACCACAAGGTGAGTATTGGAAGGCTATAGAGTCTCATATAAGTGTTAAAAGCACCACTCATGAAGCATTAAGAAATGCTATACTGGACTTACCAGATGTAAAATACGTTAACATTGTAAGCACAGCAGGAAAAGCTAATATTTATCTTATTGTTAATGATACCATCTTAAACGACTCTAAGAACACAATTAAAGATTCTACATTCAAAGCAAACCTTTGGGAAGTACTTTATAGCACTATTCCTAGTGGAACTATCTTAGAAGGTGATATTGATATTGATGGAATAAATAGCCACAACCAAGTTAAATCTTATAAAGTTTCTCTAGGAAAGACTAAATATATCTATCTTAAAGTAAAATACAAACTTGACCTTAAAAATCACATTTATCTCAATATCGACATGCAAATAAGAGAAATATACAGGAGAATTATCAATAATAATTACTCTGACATGGGAATAAGTTTTGAATATCAAGATTTTACTGCTCCGGTTAATGAGATAAAAGGCATTCAAGGACTTAAAATTAATGCCTGCATTAAAGACAATCCTGAGACAAGTATAAGTAACATTAGCACAAGTGATTTTAAAGAGAATCAAGATATTGAAATCAGTCCATCAGAAATACTTAACTTCAGTCTCACTGATAGATTACTTATTGATATTCAAACTTAAGGAGATATATTGAGCATACCAGGTTTTCTTCATAAAACACAAATAGAAAAATTTATACGTTCAGAATTAGATTATGCAAATAAAATACTTGCTGAAATTAAGAGCTTAAATTCTAATTTCTCTGGTATTATTGCTAGTAACTATCTATCTTCTCATTTTATTGCTGTCTGGTTATCAAACGTATTTAAAACTTTTCACTACAAAAGTCGCCCATTAAAAGAGCTTGCAAGCAATATTGACAGCGTCATTTTTGCCTTAAGACATATTGGTACTGATGAGTCATTTATTAGATTATTTAAAGCTTTTCTTAATGTTGATATTGAAATTACAACACCAGAAGCTGGAGTTATTAGTATTAAATTACTTGGAAGTATAAAAACTAATTTTATATCATATATTACTCCTAGTACTGCTGTTGGAGTAAAACCCAAACGTATACGCTTACGTCAATCAAAACAAGGATATGAAAATAAGTATAAAATACTAGCATTTAATTTTATTCCTAAAGGATATTCTCATTCAATTTATGCTTTTATTAAAGGCATGATTCCTATAGGAAGAAAACTTAAAATTATTGACAATCAAAATATAGAAGTTGTTTCTTTTAACTAATGGAGGTATCATTTGTCAACAGATGAGAGACTTTTAATGGACGAGAATGAATTTATACAAATTAAAGATTTAAATAGGGTAAATGATATAAAAAATAGTGATTTACTTTTATTAGATGATGGTGTTGCAAGTTGTAATGCAATTACTTATGAAAACTTCCTTCAAAAGACTAAAGATAAAACGTTTAAAGGAGAAGGATTATCTTATTTTAAGGAAGTAATTAAAGACACTATTGCAACAGAACTTGCTGAGAATAGTGAATTTACAGATAAACTTTACTCTAAACTACTAAGCAAACTTATGAATAATGACTCAAGTTATAAGAGTAATTTATCTAGCTATATCAGAAGTGATCTTACAAGTAATATGAGTTCTTATTCGCATTTCTCTAGTTCAGACAAATTTGTTACTATATCAAGTTATAACTCGCTACAAAAAACTACAATACCAGAATATTTAACAGGCATTCCTTCAAGTTTTAGCTCATCAAGAACATCAACTACAAGTACGCGCATTTATGAATCTTCTCTTAGAGATAGGGCTTATAGACTTAATATGACACAAAACACATCAAGTCAAGATGTTACACTTGTTTTTTATAAATTTGAAGATGGTAAACCCATTTATCTAGATGTTTATGTTGATATTGAAATCAATAGTTATCATGATGTTACAAAAAGAGTATATCTTCAATACACTGATGAATCAAGTAGATCAATTGTATATGAGAGAATAGGAAAAAATCTAAGATTAAATGATTATTCTCCTCTATTTAGAGGGTGGTATATGCAAAAACGTTCATATACAAGTGGTACAGTCCCCTCTTTAGTAAAGTTATAATTTTACTTTACTAAATATAAAAAATTATTAGTTTTTGGTACTTTTTGTAATATACTTTATTTATCTTTTTTATGTGAGGTTACAAGGTTAATGGATCATTTCACTTTAACTAAATTGTCTGAAATATCAGAACTTTTAATTAATATCAATGAAATTAAATTAATTGTCATTGCCACTTTTATTTTAGGTATAGGACTTATCTTTAAACCGGTAATTAAAGATATCATAAGTTTATTAGCAACTAAATTTAAAAGAAAACATAAAGGAAAGGATTAATCAATGACTCTTGACATTAGTTCATTAAATACTGCTTTAAATGCAATAGAAACATTATTTAGTACACTGTCTAATTTTGAAGATGGCTCTTTTAACGTGAATGCTCATAAAATATTTATGCTACTTAATGAAGCTTACACAGAATACAGAATTATTTTCACTAAAAACATGGAAAGATTAGAGAATGCATTAACGCCCCAAATCCAAGAAGCATTAACTCCTATTAATAACAAAATACAAGAATTTATAGAAAAGGTTAATAATAATCCTGAAAACATGAGATTGCCAAAATGGGAAGGAACAAAAGAATCATATTCAAAGGAGTTATAAATTGAATTTAACTACTGCAAAATTAAGTATAGATATACTAAACAAATTTACAGAACTGCTAAAGCAAGACTCAAATACCAACACACAAAAATACATTAATATCTTTAGCAGAGTAATAAATTACTTTTATTCTATGTACAGGGATAATTTAATTAAAAGGGAACAAGCTGAAAGCATGAAAATACTCTCACAATTTGATGACATTTTAAGAATTAATTTAGAGATAATAGATAGTTTTAATGAAGATTTAAGTAAAGAGAATACAAAACGCATTGCTTCACTACGTTTAAAGAGAAATAAGCTTATGGAAGCTTATATTAATAAGCTTAAAGAAGAGGACAGAAATAATGAATAGACTATTTAAAGTTATTTTCATTTGTGCTATTACTCTAATTATGAATTGCACAACCATTGCTTCCTTAACTAAAGAACCAACTATGCCAGATGATTCTAATTTAGAATCAATAAGTAAATACGAATCTGAACTCTCAAAATACGTACTTTATTTACAAGGATTTTTAGTTGATGCTAAGAAAAAAATGAAAAACAAAGATTTTCCCAAATTTTCTTTTTTTGATGCAAGCAAATTAAAATCAGAACATACAATCAAAGCATTAAACTTTAATATCTCCCTACTGCAAGAATATATATCTCAAACAAAACCTATTGCTGAAGATGTATATAAAAGATATACAAAATTAAAGTAATTTTAATGAGTAAGCCCCTATTGGGGCTTACCTTTTATGCAGATCTAAACAAACAATCAAATTCCTTATCAGTAGATAAATGCCCAAATAATTTTAGTGGACTATTTCCAAGCTTATCTAAATCAAAAGCTAAAAATACATCAAACTTTTCTATCTTTTCTGGGTCTCTACTACTTTTACTAAAATACTCTTTTATCAAATTACACCAATACTGTATACTCTTTAATGTTTTATTTTTATTAAAGTATTCAAGTATACTCGAATCATCTCCAACTTGAATAGATTTAAGATATGAATTTATCTCTTCTAAACTGTTAAATGGTTTATTAAGAACAAATTTATGCATATTACGTGCTGCTATGAGTAGATTTCTATAATACTTAAATTTATTTGTCTCTACATTGCTCTTAGATTTAGATTGGTCAGTATGAACAGTGTTTTTATCCTCTACATTATTTCCTGATATATTTACTTGTGTATTCCCATCATTGTTTTTGGCAATAGCTTTAACTCTCTCTCTATTATTTTCTAGCTCGGGTAATAATGAACTAGCATCAGTGTCAACTTCACTCTCTATTGATAGGTATCCTACAAGAGCATATCTTTTATGATATGTTATGCATGAACCTACAAGTTGCGATAAAGTATTTTGATTCTTTGCCCCTAGAGAAGAAAATTCTTCTGTGTAAATTGGAGTATCAAATGACTCACAGTACCCACTACTTGGACTGTAAAATGTTGTTGTAATAACATTAATTGTATTATTTCCCACAACTTTAAATGTTGGACATTGCAGGAAATCAATATCTAAATTGTTACTCTTTATAACATTCTTTATCTCTCTGATTATCTCATTAAAATTTTGATATTTATACCCATATCCATTAAGATTCTTAGCAACACCACTTAAATTCATACGTAGATTGTATAGAGATTTTAGAAAGTTTACCCTTGCTTGATTCTCATCAGTTACTAAAGCTTGATTATTTACTCTTATATCTGTGACTTTTATCTTTTGTTTACCCAGCTTCTTAACTGATCTGCGCACTTTGGTTTTTGTATGTTGATTTTTAGTTTTTGTCATATTTAATCTCCTGTTTTTTGTATTTATACAAATAAATATATAGCAAATATTATTTTTTAACAATATAAAAATAATATTTATACTATAAATTATGATTTATACGATATTAATGAATTGATAACTTTACTATTAAATAAACAGAAATTAGAGCTTACTTAAAAAATCTTAGTTTAGAATCCTTAAGTAAGCTCTAGCTATAAAAAACCGATACAAAAAACAGGCGATTGTTAATAAACAATACCTAACAATAATGTACACTTATTTTCTAATAAAATCAAATCAATATTAACAAATATTGATCATTTTTTGATATATTGCAAATATTTCAATCATTATCAAGTTATTATCAAGTTATAAAGAATTTACTTATTAGAGACATAACAATAGATATAATTATTGGTAATCCTACTGCCATAATAATAATTAACGTTATATTTCCTACACTAAGCTTTTCTAACAAAACTTTATTTGACATATCAAGCTTTTCTAATAGTACTGCATTATTATTCTGTATTTCCTTAAGTAAATTCTTCTCTACATTGTCTATTTTAACATCTAGACTGGCTATATCCTTTTGCAAATTCTTCTCTACATTGTCTATTTTAACATCTAGATTGGTTATATCCTTTTGCAAATTCCTCTCTACATTGTCTATTTTGATATCCAAATTAGATATATCCCGTTTAAATTCTACCTTAGTAAATTCAATATCTTTTTTTAAGTTACTCTCTACATTAATGATTTGCTGTTCTAATGAATTCATTTTTTCTCTTAAAACTTCAAAATTAGAATTATCATTATGAAGTAAAATGAAATCCACAGCTTCTTCAGTAAATCCCTTATGTAAGAACTCATTTCTTAAATCTTCTGTCCTATATATCTTATATGCTAAATTACCCATAAAAACTCCTTACTATTCACCTTTTAAACTTTTAAATTCCTTCATAAATTCTTCAATTAGATCCTTTTTACTTGAAAAAAGCCTATCCATTAAAAAACTTGTAAATTTGGTATTACTTTTATAAAAATCATAACTATCTTGACTTTTAAGTTGAAATCTTAATGGCTTTATTGGATTTCGTTTCGATTTCTTAATATTAATTCCTTCTTTATTCCTTAAAAATAAAATAGCATCATTAATTCCATTTTCTATAACAAAT
This sequence comes from Borrelia puertoricensis, assembly GCF_023035875.1. NCBI lineage: Bacteria > Pseudomonadati > Spirochaetota > Spirochaetia > Spirochaetales > Borreliaceae > Borrelia > Borrelia puertoricensis. The sequence continues at coordinate 2,794 of NZ_CP075386.1, read as the reverse complement.
TGCTCCTCTAACAATCCTTCTTCTATAGCATTTCCTATTCTAAGATATTCGTATACTTGAGTCCTTGCTATTCTAAAATTCTTTGCAAATGAATTAAAACTTTTATATCCATCCAATTCATAATATTTGTTATCTTTTATTTCTTTTAATGCTTTTATAACTTCTATCTTGTGAAAAATTTCTTTTTTAAAATTATTTACTATTTTTTCCTTTAATTTATTATAACGTCCCAATACATCATCATTGTTAATGATCTCCAAATTTCTATTATCTATTTTTAAATTTCCTTTTAATTTCATAATACCCTCCAATTTATCTTGATTTGTATAACTTGTCCGTTTTACGGATAAGTTATTATCCTAACAAACAACAGTCATTTCACTTGTTAGAAGCTATTTAAAAAATTATTCACAGCATTTTCATACTCTTTCATATAATCTCTTTTTGTAGAAAAAATAGAATTGCTTGCTATATTTTTATTTAAATCTTCTCTCTCTGATATAATTCCCAAAAAATTGTCTCTATTTCTTAGTAAATTAACGTATTCCTTATGTGTATTATTATTCTTAAATCTCGTTGCAAGTACAAAAACAGGAATATTCAATTCTAGATTATGAAAAAAGTAATAAAATAAATCTAAACATTCGATTGCCCACTTCTCAGGAACAATTGGAACAATCACGTGACTACTACTTAACAATGAATTTTTATATGTAATGTCAAAACTAGGAGTTGTATCTAATATAATATATTCATAATTATTGCAAAAACAATCTAAATTAGATTTAAGCAAAAGTTCTTTAGAATCTATTCTACTGTCATTAATTTTATGTAAAGTTAAGTAACTAGGAATTAAATCAAGATTATTGTCAACATTTATAATTGCTTTTTCAATATCCAAATTATTGATCAAAACCTCATATATATTTATTGTTCTTAAATCTATATTATATTCTCTTACTTTATCTTTATAATAACTAGTAATTGAAGCTTGTGTATCCGTATCTATAAGCAAAACTCGATTTTTTCTTGACAACAAATATGAGAACGCTAAGCTGGTTGCACTTTTTCCAACTCCACCTTTCATGTTCGCAACACTGATTATTTTCGGTTTTTTGTTACCCATCTAATTATATTACCTCCTTCTGGTAATTTTTTACCATAAAAATGGTATACTTCTTTTTCTAAACAAGAAATTTTTTCGACTAAAGATTCATAATATTTAGTGTCAATCTTTTCTTTTTTAACCAAACGAGACATTCCTTTAAGATAACAATAAATACTTCCTTTTTTGAATCTAAATTCAACATAATATGTTTTGGAAAAACTATGTGCTTTCTCAATTCCATTTTCTTCATATTTCCTAATTACGTTTTTTATAGGTTTTCTGTAGCCGTAATAAATACCCAAGAATTTATCTCCTTCTTTTATAGGAAATAATCTAAAGTATTCTGCTTTTTCTTGATTAAACAACCCTCTGAATGTAATAAGAAATTTGTCTTTTTGATTTTTATCAATACCAAATATATGTAAATCCATCATAATTTTAGTGTGATATATTTTTCGACCTTCAATCTCTTCTATCTTAATAAAAAGAAGTTTTTCTTCTTTTGGAATTAACCTTATTTTTTTCTTCTCTACATTTTCTATTACATCATTCATAACAAGTCCTTTAATTAATAACCTGTTTAAATTCATTATCCTTCAGGTATTTTTGATCATTCTTTATTAAATCTAAAAAATCATAGTAATACTGATTATTAAATACTTTTCCATAATCTAACCTTTCCTGTTTATTCAAATATTCTTTCAGCAACGGTACAAACATTTCAATCCTTACTTTATGCTTTAATTGATCAATGAGTATGCTAAAGATGTTATTCCTGATATCTTTTTTATCTTCCTTAGTATTTGCTTTAACATGCTCAACTGACTTTTTAAGTTTTCCTATTATCTTTTTTAAATCACCGTATTTATCTTTTTCTATAATAAAGTGGGGTTTGTTCTTATATTGTTCATATACGTTTTGTATTTGTGTTTCTAATTGTTTACTACTATATCCCTCACTTTTTAGATTATCTTTTGTCTCATCTAGTATCTTACTTAATTCTTTTTGTTTACTTTCAAGTTTACTGTTATTTGATTTAATCCTGTCTATATGTTTATACACATTATTTTCAGCTATTTTAATGGCTTTCAATAATTGAATTTTAAAATTCTTTTTCGCTTCTAAATTCAAAATAGAAAGGAAAGCATTTGATTTAAAATTGCATTTCTTAGCGTACTTTTCTACTTGTGATTTCTCTATAGATTTTATTTTGTTTTTATCTTCTTCTTTTTTATTATTATAAATATTATTAAAACACTCCGCTTTTTCTACACTCCCCTTTTTATTACATCTTTTTTTAAAGTAGCTATTTACACGGTTTTTGTGTCTTTCTTCTTTTTTATCTCTAAAGTGTTTATTGATTATAAGGTGACATTCTTTTTTAGAGTATTTAAGTTTGTAATGAACTTCAGTACCCATGTTAACACCCAAGTGTCTGTGATAATTAATTGTTACTTTAAATACTTTTTCTAATTTATAAAGATATTTTTGAAGTGTTTTAAGAGTAGTTTCTTTATGACCATTGCGTTTTAAGTTTCCATTAAAGTAGTAGAGTAGATTGCTTTGTGTGTATTTTTTATGTTTATTATTGATATAGTCAATTGTTGATATTGCTACTATTAATTTGTGTTGGTATTTATTGTGGCATTGTGTGTCATGCCCTTTTCTAACTTTTATATTCTTCAT